>JBGPIW010000087.1:0-8103 GCA_041485045.1 Gemmatimonadota bacterium
AGGCAAGGGTGATCGGTGCCCCGGTCACCGGATGGCGGAACGAGAGCTGCGCCGCGTGCAGCAGCTGGCGCGGCGCCAGCGCCTCCAGGCGCTCCGCCTCCCGGCGCTCCGAGGGGGTCACGCGCCGGCTTCCGCCGAACGCGTACTCCCGGTCGCCCACCACCGGGTGGCCGACGTGCGCCAGGTGTACGCGGATCTGGTGCGTGCGCCCGGTGCCGAGCCGCACGCGCACCAGGTCCACGAGGGTGAACCGCGCCACGACCTCCACGTGCGTGACGGCGTGCCGGCCCCCGGCTCGCACGGTCATGCGTTTGCGGTCCTCCGTGTGACGGCCGATCGGCGCCTCGATGTCGACCGGGCTCTTGGCGAAGTGCCCCCACGAGAGGCAGGCGTAGACGCGCTGCACCTCGCGTTGCTCGATCGCCCGGGCAAGGCGGCGATGCGCTACATCGGTCTTCGCCACGAGCAGCAATCCGGAGGTATCGCGATCGAGCCGGTGGACGATGCCGGGCCGTCCTTCCGGCGCCGCCCCCTCCGACAGGGCGGTCCCTCGACCCACCAGCGCGTTGACCAGCGTGTCGTCCCAGTGCCCGGGGCCGGGATGCACGACGAGACCGGCCGGCTTGTCGAGCACCGCGAGGTGCTCGTCCTCGAATACGAAGCGCAGGTCGGTGTGGGCGGGGGCATACGTGCGGGGGGGCGCGGCAGGCGGGAACTCCACCGTCACGGTGGCGCCGCGCTCGAGCAGCGCGGAGGCACGCAGCGGTTTGCCGCCAGCGCTGACGCGTTTGTCGGCGATCAATCGGGCGGCTTGGGTGCGGGACAGCGCGAGTTGGTCGGCGAGGAAACGGTCGAGGCGCTCGGTGAGGGGCACCACGATGCAGAAGGTGGTGCCGTCGGCGGTCACGGCGTCGCCGTCCCGGCCTCCTTCGCGTCACCTCCGCCGCGGGCGCGTCCCTCGAGCCAGAGCGAGATCGCGAGCGCGATCGCGCCGACGGTAATGGCCGAGTCGGCGACGTTGAAGGTCGGCCAGCGATAGCTCCCGATACCGACTTCGATGAAGTCGACGACGCCCTGGGCGCTCCGGAGCCGGTCCAGGACGTTGCCGATCGCGCCCGCGACGAGCAGGGCGAGGACGAAGATCCGCAGGCGGTCGCCGTCCGGAGTGTGGCGCACCATGGAGCCCAGCACGACGAGCGCGAGCAAGGCCAGCGAGAGAAAGATCCAGCGCGAGTACTCCGCCGGCCCGAGACACAACCCGAACGCGGCGCACTGATTGTAGACCAGGCGCAACACGACGTAGTCGCCGATCACGGGGATCGGGCGGCGGGACAGCACGTCTTCCGCCAGAAACTTGGTCACGAGGTCGAGGGCGACGATGCCCCCGATCGTGGCCCAGAACAGCCGGCGATTAGCGGCGCTTGCCATCCTCTTCCTTCGCCTTGCAGTTGATGCAGAGGCGGGCGTGCGGCAGGGCGTCAAGGCGGTCGAAGCCGATCTCTTCGCCGCATTGCTCGCACTTGCCGAATTTCTCGGGTGCCTGATAGAGACGGCGCAGGGCCTGGTTGACGTGCCAGAGGTAGCGGCCCTCCTGCGATGCGAACAGGAACGCCTTCTCCCGCTCCATCGCATCGGTGCCCTGGTCGGCCATGTGGAACGAGTAGCTCGACAGGTCGCCGTCGGAGGCCTGCAGGCTCGAGTTGAAGGACTCGCCGTAATGCCCGAGCTCTTTCATCACGCGCGCCCGCTCCTCCTGCAGTCGTTTTTCCAGATGCGTCAGCTGCTTCTTGTTCAAACCCTTGGTCTTCGTCGGCATGCTCAGCTTCCGCCCTTTCGTCCGTCGTGCCGTCGCAAGGCGAGCGTCACCGCCCGGCCTTCAATGTCGACATCACGCGTGAGTTCCGCGCCATCGAGAGCCGCGCCGAGCACGATGCGCCGTGCCAGCGTTTCCCCCGTGACATACCCTTGAAACGCCTCCACCGCCCCGATCACTTCGGGTGCCCCCGAGACGCTCAGCTCGATCCGGGTGGTGTATTCGTAGTCGGCTTCCTTGCGGAGCCGCTGGACGCGGTTCACGACCTCCCGCGCCAGGCCTTCCTGCTCGAGGTCCGGCGTCAACACCGGGTCGAGCGCCACCACGTACGGTCCATCGGCCTGCACGATCCATTCGCTCGCCACCGCGCGCGTGATGATCACGTCCTCGGGGAACACTTCCCAATCCCCGATGCGGACCGACTCGCCCCGCTCCAGCGCGTGCAGTGCTGCGGGCTCGAGCTGCGCGATGGCCTCAGCGACCTGTGGCGTCGCCTTGCCGTAACGCCGACCGAGCGAGCGGAAGTTCGCCTTGCCGTGCAGCGTCACCAGCTCGTCGTCCGACTCCACGACCTGGTACGCCTTCACATTCACTTCGGCGACCAAGATATCTAACAGGTCCGCCAAGAGCGGCCCCCGGACCGCGGCCGGGACGGCCAGCTGCATCCGGGCCAGGGGCTGGCGCACCCGCAGATTGCGCGACTCGCGCGCCGCCCGCGCCAGGGAGGCGAGCCGGCGCACCGCCGCCATCGCCTCGAGCAACGCCGGCTCGCGGCGCCCCAGATCCTGCGGGAACCGTTCCAGGTGTACCGAGGCGCCGGTGAGGGCCCGGTGCAACCAATCCGCGATGAACGGGGCCGCCGGGGCGAGCAGCCGGGTCGCGGTGAGGAGGGCCTCGTACATCGTGGCGAGCGCGGCCGGGTCTGCCGCGCGGTCCGGCGCCCAGAACCGCGGACGGTTGAGGCGCACGTACCACTTCGACAGGTCGTCCACCACGAAATCGATCACCGCCCGCACGCCCGGCGTCACGTCATAATCGTTCCACGCCGCGCGAACGGTGGCGATCGTCTGGTCGAGACGCGCCAGGAGCCAGCGGTCGATGAGGGGCCGCTCCGACACGGGAGGCGCACCATCCATGGCCGTCGAGCCCCCCGCGTACATCTGGAAGTGTTGATACGTGTTCCGCAGCGTGTTCAGAAACCCGCCGGCGAGCTTTCCCACGTCCTCCGGGTCGAAGCGCTTGGGGAGCCATACCTGGCTTTGCCCGAGCAAGTACAACCGCACCGCGTCGGCGCCGTGCTGTTCGATCACCTGCCAGGGGTTGACCACGTTGCCGCGGCTCTTGGACATCTTTTGCCCGTGGGCGTCGAGCACCAGCTCCCCGACGATCACGTTGCGGTAGGCAGGAGTGTCGAAGCACCCCACCGCGATCGCCAGCAGCGAGTAGAACCAGCCGCGCGTCTGGTCCACCCCCTCGCAGATATAATCCGCAGGGAAGTGCGCCTTGAACTCCGCCTCGTGCTCGAACGGGTAGTGCCATTGCGCCGCGGGCATCGCGCCCGAGTCGAACCACGCGTCGATGACCTCAGGGACGCGCCGCATCGTTCCCGGACAGGTGCGGCAGGGCCACGTCAGGGCGTCGATGAATGGCTTGTGCGGATCGAAGTCGTCCGGGATGCTCCGCCCCGAGCGCGCCGCCAGTTCCTCGTAGGAGCCGATCACCTCGCGGTGCTCCCGATCGCGTTCGCACTCCCATACGTTGAGCGGCGTGCCCCAGTACCGGTCGCGGGAGATCGCCCAGTCGACGTTGTTGGCGAGCCACTCGCCGAAGCGGCCGGTGCCGATCTCGCTCGGGTGCCACTGCACCTGCGCGTTCGCCTCGAGCAACCGCTGCTTGAACGCCGTGGTGCGGACGAACCACGAGCTGCGGGCGTAGTAGATCAGGGGCGAGTCGCAGCGCCAGCAGAACGGGTATGTGTGGGTGAGGGGGCGCGTCTCGAGCCAGCGCCCTTCGTGCTTGAGCCGCTCGATGATGGCGGCGTTGGTCGCCTTGTCGGTGACCAGTTTGCCCTCGATCTCGGGCCACGAGGTTCCCTGCAGCGTCCCGTCAGCGGCCACCGGGTTCACGAAGGCGAGCCCCTGTTGTTGGCCGACCGCGTAGTCGTCCGCCCCGAACGCCGGCGCCATGTGTACCAGCCCCGATCCGTCCTCGGCTGAAACGAAATCCGCCGCCACGACCACTTCGTGCTTGCCCTCGGGCGGCAGCGGGACGACGTCGAGCGCGCGCCGATATTGCTGTCCCACCAGCTCCCGTCCCTGGAACGTGCGGACCAGCTCACCGTCGGTCAGTGGCTTCCCGTGCACATGGATGTCCCCGGCGCGCGCCGTAGCGGCGAGATAGCGCCGCCGCTCGCCGCGGGCGTCCGGCAGCGCATACTCGCCGTACTCGAGATCGGGATGCACCGCCACCGCGACGTTGGAGAGGAGGGTCCAGGGCGTCGTGGTCCACACCACGAGCTGGCCCTGCGGATCGTCGGCCAGCGGGAACGTCACGTACACCGAGTTGGTCTGGTCCTGGTCGTAGCCCAGGGCCAGCTCGTGGGAGGAGAGCGCCGTGCCGCACCGTGGGCAATACGGCAACACCTTGTGCCCGCGGTACAGGTAGCCGCGGTCGTGGAGCCGACGCAGCAACCACCACACCGTCTCGATGTAATCCTTGGTGTAGGTGATGTAGGGATGCTCGTAGTCCAGCCAGTAGGCGGTCCGGTCGGACAGCGCCTCCCAGTCGGTCTTGTAGGTGAACACGCTCTCGCGGCACATCCGGTTGAACTTCTCGACGCCGAACGCCTCGATCTGCTTCTTTCCGTTGATCTGGAGCTGCCGCTCGACCTCGATCTCGACGGGGAGACCGTGCGTGTCCCAGCCCGCGATGCGGGTCACCCCCTGGCCCAGCATCGTGTGGTAGCGGCACACCAGGTCCTTGATGGTGCGGGCGAAGACGTGGTGAATGCCCGGGCGGCCGTTGGCGGTGGGGGGCCCTTCGTAGAACACGAACGGCGGTCCGTAGCGCGTGGCCTCCTGGACGCGCGCGAACAACCGCTCGTGTTTCCACGTGGCGAGCAGCTGCTTCTCGAGCGCGTCGGCGCTCGGATCGCGAGGCAGCGACGGATAGCCCATCAGTTGAGACGCGCCACGACGCCTTGCACCAGGGCCGCGAGGCGCGGCTCGGCGGCGCGGGCCACGGCGAGGATCCGCTCGACCGAGGCCGGCTCGAGCGCATCCGGCAGGCAGAGATCGGTGATGATGGACAACCCCAGCACCCGCATCCCTTCCTGCCGAGCGACGATCACCTCGGGAACGGTACTCATGCCCACCACGTCACCACCCATGGCGCGCAGCATGCGGTATTCGGCGCGCGTCTCGAGATTGGGGCCCGCCACGGCCACGTAGGTCCCTTCGCGCAGGGTGATTCCCTGCGCCAGGGCGACCTCCCGAGCGAGCACGCGCAGCGCCGGATCGTACGCCTCGGTGAGATCGGGAAACCGCGGGCCGCGGCTGACGTCATCCGGACCCACCAGCGGATTGTCACCCAGGAGATTGATGTGATCGGCCAGCAACACGAGATCGCCTGCGCCCCACAGGGGGTGCATCCCGCCGCTCACATTGGAGACGATCAGGGTGCCCGCGCCGAGCGCGTGCAGCACGCGTACGGGGAAGCTCACCCGGTCGAGCGGATATCCCTCGTAACGGTGGAAACGGCCCTGCATGGCCGCGACGGGCCGTCCGGCGAGCGTGCCCAGCAGCAACCGTCCGGCGTGACTCTCTACGGTCGGGACCGCGAACCCGGGGAGCTCGGCGTAGGGAATCACGGCATCGGCCTTGATCACCTCGGCGAGAGCGCCGAGTCCTGTGCCGAGCACGATCGCCACCTCCGGCGCCAGGTCGGTGCGGGCACGCACCGCCTGCACCGTCTCCGCCACTGTCACCCGCGATCGCCCTCGAGTGCCCGCAGCTCGGCCAGCTGCCGGTCGAGCAGCGCGCGGAATCCCGCCAGGTATCCGGCGAACTGGCGCTGCACCTCGGCCATCCGGTCGTGTGCGTCCTGCTCGGCCCGCTTCGCCCCGTCGATCTGCCGCCCGCCCTCGGCCTCCGCCTCGCGCAAGATCACCTGCGCCTCGCGCTCGGCGGCGCTGCGCGTCTCCTCCCGCAGCTGCTGCGCCGCAACCAGCGCCTCGTTCATCGCCGTCTCACGCTCCCGGAACACGCGCAGCTGCTCGGTGAGCGCGGCGACGCGCTCCTCCAGGACGGATCGTTCGCGCAGCACGCGCTCCAGCTCGTCCGCCACGCGCATGCGGAAATCCTCCACCCCGATCGGCTCGTAGCCCCGCAGGCTGCGGCGGAATTCCTGCCGCCGCACGTCGAGCGGCGTCAGGTGGAAGCTGGGGTCGCTCACGCCGTCCTCGTGCCGAACAGGGCGGTACCCAATCGGATCACCGTTGCTCCCTCCTCGACCGCTGTAGCGAAGTCGCCGGACATCCCCATCGACAATGTCGGTACCCATACACCCTCCTCCTGCAGTGCGTCACGCAGCCGGCGCAAAGAACGGAACGCCGATCGCTGCACCTCCACGTCGTCGGTCAGCGGCGCCATGGTCATCAACCCTTCGAGCGCCAGCCCCTCGAGTGCGGCAACCCCCCGCACCAGGGCCGGCGCCGCGTCCAGTGCGCAGCCGCTCTTCTGCACTTCTCCCGCGACGTTCACCTGCACCAGCACCCGCTGGCGCGTCCCCGCCGCGTGGGCCGTCGTCCGGCGCGCCAACTCCTCCGCCAGCTCCAGCGAATCGATCGAGTGCACCAACGCGAAGCGCGCGGTGACGCTCTTCGCCTTGTTGCGCTGCAGATGACCGATCAGATGCCAGACGACCCCCGGATCGGCGACCTGCGCCATCTTGTCGAGCGCCTCCTGCACCCGGTTCTCTCCCACGTCGGAGAGCCCGGCGGCGCGGGCGGCCGTCACCGCGTCGGGGCCGAACCCCTTGGTCACCGCCACGATGGTGACGGGGTGGGTCCAGTCGGTGGCGGCCTGCCGTCGCGCGATCTCGGCCCGAACCAGGGCGAGCCGCTCCGGCAGCCCGGCAAAATTCATAGCCGGATATAGTACCCCCGAGCGGGACCCGAAACAATCGTCTGGCAGGGGAAACCGGGGGTCAGGCCCCGGAAGCGCCCGCTGCGACGAGGGTTTCGAGACGCCCGATCGCCCCGGAGAGCACGTCCCGGACCTGATCGGCGGTGAGCGGCCGGTACAGTTTCCCGCCCGAGGCGATGGAGATGGTGGAGGTCTCTTCGGAGACGACGAAGACGGTGGCGTCGGTTTCCTCGGACAGGCCGAGCGCGGCCCGGTGGCGCGTGCCCAGCGACTTGTCGGCCACCTTGTACTGGGTGAGTGGTAGCACGCACCCGGCCCCGATGATCCGGTCGCCGCGCACCAGCACGGCGCCGTCGTGCAGCGGCGAGTATGGGGTGAAAATCGTCGTGAGCAGCGGCGCGGAGACCTTCGCCTCCATCGACACGCCGGAAGGAAGAAACTCGTCGAGCGCGATGTCGCGTTCCACGGCGATGATGGCGCCCGTCCCGGCCCGCGCCAGCCGGTCCAGCGCCTCGGCGATCTCCTCGGCCACCGATTGGCGGTCGCCGCGTGAGAACGCACGCATGAGCCGCGACTGTCCGAGGCGCGCCAGCGCATTGCGCAGCTCGGGCTGGAACATGACGACGGCGGCGAACGGCGCGAACGTGAAGAGCACGCCGAGCAGGTAGCTCACCATCGTGAACTTGGCGAGGACCGCCGCGAAGTAGGCGAGGGACAGAATCACCAGGCCCACGACGATCTGCAGCGCCCGCGTGCCCACGAGGAACAGCAGGAACCGGTAGATCACAAACGCGACGAGCAGGATCTCGACCGCGTCCGGCCACGGCTTCGGCACGAGAAAGCGGTAGGCGTCGAAGTTCATGGGTCGGCGTCCAGGGCGCGGGCCAGGGCGAGCGCCTCGCGCGCGAGGCGGGCGTCGTGCACGCGAAACAACCGGGCCCCGTGCTGCCAGGCGAGCGCGCACGCGACGGCCGTGGCGCGATCGCGATCCTCCGGCGGCCGGTCGGTGGCCGCGCCGAGGAACCGTTTCCGCGAGGGCCCGACGAGCACAGGATAGCCCAGACCGACGATCGGGTCCAGATCGTCCAGCAGCCGGAAACTCTGCGCCGGCGTCTTGGCGAATCCGAATCCGGGGTCGACCACGAT
>JBGPIW010000088.1:0-8083 GCA_041485045.1 Gemmatimonadota bacterium
GTTCAACATCACGGCCGCCGCGGCGATCCACCTGACCTTCAGCGTCCAGCCGGTCGCGACGACCGCGGGGCAGATCATCCCGAGCGTCCAGGTCTCGGCGTTGAACGCGTCCAACGCCGTGGTCACGAGCTTCACCGGTCCCATCACCCTGTCGATCGCCGCCGGCACCGGGGCGACCGGCGGATTCCTGTTCGGCACGACGGTCGTCAACGCCGTGAACGGGGTGGCGATCTATTCTGATCTCAGCATCCAGAAAGCGGGCACCGGGTACAAGATCAGCGCGGCGTCGCCCGGCACTGCCGGCGCCAACAGCGCCTCGTTCACAATCAACGCCGACGTGGCCATCGCCGCGCACTTCGCCAGCCAACCGGTTACGACCCTGGCCGGAGCGGCCATCCCGGCGTTCAGTGTGGATGTCCGCGATCAGTTCAACAACGTCGTGAAGACGTTCGTGGGGAGCGTGACGGTGTCGATCGTGGGCGGCACCGCCGGTGCCGTCCTGTCGGGTACGAAGACGCTGACGCTCATCTCGGGGGTGGCGACATTCTCCGACTTGACCATCAACCTCCCCGGCTCGGGGAACAACGCCTACCGGTTGAGCGCCGCCGTGGCTGGGCTGACGTCGGATCTAAGCGATGCGTTCAGCATCAATTGATGGCACCGGCGGACGGCGTATCGGCCGGCGGGTCTCCTAGACGGATGCGGGCCGTCGTCGCAGCTGACGACGGCCCGCGTCGTGAGCGCTGTGAGCGCTTGACGCGCGCGCAAGCGCCATCGACCTTTAGTGCGCGTTTCCCCGAGGACCTCGATGACGCCGCAACAGTGGGCCAGACTACAGACTGACGCCAACGTCAAGTTGCGCCGTGGAGCGTGGTATCGGATTCTCAAGCTCGGAGCCGTGGACGCGGTGCTGGATGTGAATCGCCATCCACTGACCGTGTCCCGTACCTTGTTGCAGATCGAGCAGGTCGCCCCCAGCCGCTGGAGCGTCGTGCCGGCACCGCGGCACGCGCTGCGGTTTCCCTCCAGCTGGGGGGAACGGTACGTCGTCTGTCCGGCGTGCCGCGGCCGTTCCCCGCTCGAAGGCCGACCGACCACGATGCGCTGCACCCGCTGCAACGGGCTGTTCGAAGTCGCCTGGAACGAACCGTACTTGATGAGCGCGTAGGGCGTGACACTCCGCGACGGATGACTGCCTCCCAGCCCATCCCCGAACCGCCCCGCCGGTCGCTCGGGGCGGGACGGTTTTCCCGTGCCTCGATCGGCTTCCCGATCAAGCCCAGCCGGTGGCGGGCCTTCTGGCAACCTCCCGTTCCGGTACTCATCGCGGCTGGGGCAGGCGGGGAGGTGTTGGTCGCGCGCACGCGGCTCGCGTTGACGCTGCTCATCCTGGTGATCCCACTCCTCGACGTGCTGCAACGGCCGGGAGGCGGAGTGGTGTACGTGGGGCTCGTGGGCGCGTTGCTCGGCGTCGCTCTCGCCGCCGCCGCCTACCGGTTGGCGCGGGGACGCGTGTACACGCCGCCGGTCGGATTCGCGACGAGCCTGCTCGACGTCACTCTGGTGAGCGCGGTCTTGTGCACCTTCGTGGTTTTGCGACAGCCGCTGACGGCCGTCAACAGCCGGGTGGTGTTCCTGGTGTACTTCCTCGCGATCGCAGCCGCGGCACTGCGCTTTGATCCGCGCATCTGTGCCGTCACGGGAGCCGCCGCGATCGTCGAATACGGCGTCGTGGTCCTCATGGCCTCCCGGTGGCCCCTCAGTGCCCTCGCCGCCGCGCCGGGAGACCCCTCCGGCGCCTTCAGCTGGGGAGATCAGCTCTCCGGGCTCATCCTGCTGGGCATCGCAGGCCTGCTGAGTACCACCCTCGTCCTGCGCACGCGCGAGCTGCAATGGCTGACGGCGCGCGACAAACTCACCGGATTCCTGAACCGCGGCATCTTCGACGACCTGCTGACCGACGCTTCGCTGCGCGCCCGGCGCTACGGCCGGCCGTTGTCGATTCTCATGCTCGACGTGGACCAGTTCAAGCAGTTCAACGACTCCTGGGGTCACGCCGCCGGAGACGAGGCGCTGAAGGTCGTCTCGACTGCCATCAAGCAATCGGTGCGCCAGGGCGAGATCGTGGCCCGCTATGGAGGGGACGAGTTCGTGGTGCTGTTTCCCGAGACCCGGCCCGAGATCGCCGTGCAGCGGGGAGAGAAAATCCGGATGCGCATCCCGCCGATCGTGGCCGGAGGGCGCGGCCGCCAGCAGCCCATCCCCGTCACGATCAGCGTGGGAGTGGCCAGCCTGCCGGCCGACGGGATGGACGGCTACGAAGTGCTCAACCAGGCCGACATGCGGCTGTACGAAGCCAAGCACGCTGGCCGCAACGCCGTCGTCGGGCCCGAGCCGCGGGAGGACCCGCCCGCAGCCCAAGCCGACGCCCGCTAGGCCGGTTCAGCCCGCGCGGTAGAACCACCCCCAGGACACCACGGCCCGCAACACGCCTTTGTCGATCTGCTCCAGCATGTATGCGGCCATCTGCCCGACTTTGCCCCGATAGGTGGCCGCGCCCCCTGGAAGCGCCGGGCCCTTCGGCGCCGCGGTCACGTCCGCGCCGGGACCGCCCTTCACGCCGGCGTAGCGGTCCAGCACCCCCGAGCGCACGGCCTCGAGCACCCAGGCTTTGGTTTCGACCGTGGCCTTGGTGACCTCGACTCGCAACACGGCGCCATTGGTGCCGAACCCGACCGCCACTTCGAGCGGTCCGTGCGGTGTGTCGACCCGCACGAAGGTGAGCGATCCGACGGTGGCGGCACCGCTGCGGCCGGTATAGAACGTCAACCGGCCGTCGTCGGGTCCCCAGTCGAGTGCTTCATGCAGACGATGGGCATCCGCGCCGCTGAGGCGGACTTCACGGGCGGTGAAGCTGGTCGCAGCTGGCAGGATGGTCCTCACGGCATCCTCTCGCTTGACGAGCACGACGGTCGGGGTGATGTGCAGCAGCGCGAGGACGACGCCCAGCACGTGCGTGTTCATCGGTCGGTCCTTTCCAGAGGCATCAGCCACATACGCCGCACCGCCAGGACGGCTACGATGGTATAGCCGAGGCCCATCGCGAACCCCCCGGCCACGGTGAGCACGGCGAACCGTGGTGAGGCAAACTTGGTGAGCCACATCCCGGCGAAATCGAGCCAGGGGGCGGAGAAGAGCAGCGTGATCAGCCCGAATCCCCAGCGGGGCGAGAGTCCCAATCCCAGGACCACGACCGACAAGAGAGCGGCGATCACCCCGTACATCGGGACATGGACGTGTGTGTCCTGGACGAGGAGCTTGGTGTCGACGAGATGCACTTCCGCGGTGTCGCCAGCGTCGAACGCGCTCATCGGCATCGTGTGCTCCAGCGTCATCGTCGTCTCGGGAGCCGCCACCACCACCGGCCCCGCGTACGTCCGGGCGACGCGCGCTGGGGTGAAGCCGGCGTAGAGCGCCACCATCCAGCCGCCGAACAGGTAGGTCAGCCCGAGGGTGCCGAGGAGGCAGGTGATGAGCCACTGGGCGCGCCGGTCGAGTCGGGCGAGGTCGTAGGGCATGGGACGGTCCGATCTAGAAGAGGTAGACGAGCTCGAGGATGCCCCGGACGTTGGTATTCCGGAGGGAGCCGCCCGCGGTGTCGAACACCGGCTGGTCGGAGTGATCGATGCGCAGCGCCGGACGGAGCGAGAACGCCGGCAGGCGGAAGGTGGTGCGCTCGATGTTGGAGAAGATTCCTTCCTGGGCTTCCCGGTAGAAGTACCAGGGAGAAATCGTCAATGACTGCAGGGTCTGCGGCGTCCCGGAGATCACGCCGTCCTTGTCCCGCAGCGTCTCGGCGCGCAGTGTGATGCCGGTGGACCGTCCCAGGCGCCAGAATACCGTGCCGGCCGCGCCGGTCCACGTTCCTGCGCCGCCACTGGCCGCGAGCTGGCGGCCGTAGTTCGTCTCGAGGCCGATGATGAGCCGGGCCATGGGCTGCAGGGTGGCGTCCGCGGCGAGCAGGGTCCGCTGTTGGGCGTCCGTCCCCGCGACTTCGGGCCCGTACAGCGCGTTCAGGCCCACGGCGATCCCCTCCGCCGGCAAGAGGTCTACCCGCACGCCGGCAGTCTTGCCGCGGTTGTTGTCGATCGCCACCTCCCAACCGTTCGCCGCATAGGCGGCCAGGGTCACGACGGGCGAGGCGACGTAGCGGGCGATCGCGCCAGTCAGCTTGGCAGGACGGGCCAGCTGGAAGTTGAACGAGTTGGTCGGCAGGAGATTGAGGGGCTCGTCGTCGCGCTCGAATCCGATGGGCGCGTCGAAGCGGCCGAAGGTGAGGTTCAGGGACGTCGCGCCGGGCGGCGTCCAGCTCACGACGAGGTTGTCGATCTCGGTCTCGGTCACTTCCTCCCCGGTCGTTTCGTCCAACCCGAGGCTGGTCGTGAGCTGCCCGAACAGGTAGAGGTTGTCCGACCAGGGACGAAACACGCTGAGGGCGATCTTGGATCCGGTGAACGTGTTGCTGCGGGCGTTGCGATCCCAGTTGTAGCTTCCCACGGCGAAACCACTGACCGTGAGCGCCCGCGATTCTTCGAACGTGACGGTGCTGTCCTGCGCGGCCGCCGTGCCAACGGCGCCACACGCCAGGACGCACCAGAGCGTGACCCGCATGGTGCTTCCTCCAAAGAAAGCCGAGTTGTGAATGAACGACGCGGTCGCGTTAGCCGCGCGGTCCGTTTGGAGGAGGGGGCGTGGGGGCGTAGCTCGGAGAGGCGGGAGGCGAATCGGAGCGCGGGGCGAGCCAAGCGTTGACGGGAGGTGTATGGCACGGAATGGCCGTGCCGATCGACGGCAGCGCAGGCGCCTCCGGGGGGAGCAGGGTGGAATTACCCGTCATGTCACCGCACCAGCAGGGTGTCTTGGACGGTCCGCTGCCGTGCATGCCCTGATGCATCGCGAGGTGGCGGCACGCGGCGGCGTTTTGGGCGAACACCGTGACCGGCGCGGCCACGAGCCAGCAGGCCAGCGCGAGCCTCACCAGCCGAGGGACTATCGCCATACCAAGTCGCATGACAGGAATAGTGTAGGCAACCAGGGTCTCCCGACGCAATCCGAACCCCAGCATCGCATCTATCGCAGCCGGGCACTGGGGTGCGGGGACCACGGAATGTAGCGTGCGTCCCACAAGGACGGCACGTCCGCCGTTCCGCCGTCAATAAGGAATGGTTCTTACGCTGCCCGGCACAGAACCTGCGCCAGTTGTTCCCTCACTTGTCCAAACAGTCGCCTGTGCGAGATCGCCCACCGGGTGTGGTCCGGGTGCCGCAACGGCTCGGCATGCCTGCCGTGCTCGTGACGGGCGCGCTCCTGTTGTCCGTTCTTTCCCTGTCGAATTGTAAGGGTGCGGACAAGATTTCCGGCCCGCCACCGGTGGCGAGTCAGCTGAGCTTCAAGGTGGATCCCTCGACCGCCTCGGCAGAAGGGCAGATCCCGCCCGTGGTGGTCGAAGCGCACGACTCCTCGGGGCGACTCGTTCCAGGGTTCACGGACAGCGTGACCGTGTCGCTCGCAGTGAATCCCGCGAATGGCACACTCCTCGGGACCACGACTGTGGCGTCGGTGGCAGGCGTGGCGACGTTTCGTGATCTGACCATCCACGCCGCCGGCACGGGTTACCGGCTGCAGGCCACTTCGGGTGGACTGACATCGGGGTTGAGCACGAAATTCGAAATCACCGCTGGACCTGCTACGCAGCTCGCTTTCAGCATCAACCCCGGGACGACAATCGCGGGGACGGCGATCGCCCCGGCTGTACAGGTCACGATACAGGACGCGCTGGGAAACGCGGCGACGAGCTTCACAGGCTCGGTGACGGTGGCGATCGGCACCGGGACGGGTACCGGCGGGGCCATCCTCTCGGGTACCACGACCGCGACGGCGACTGCCGGCGAGGCAACGTTTGCCACGCTCAGCATCGACAAGGTGGGGAGCGGGTACACGCTGGCCGCCACGACCGCCAGCCTTCCTCCTGCCACGACTGCCCCGTTCGACGTCATTGCCGGACCGGCGGCGCAACTCGTGTTCAGCGTGCAACCGACAACAACGACTGCTGGGGATATCTTGCCCGCCGTCGAAGTGAGGGTGCGCGATGCCGTCGGCAACAACGCAACGGGTTTCGCCGGGACCGTCACGGTTTCGATCACCTCTGGGAGCGGGACGGTCGGGGCATCGTTGGCCGGCACGAGAACGGTGCTGGCCAGCGGCGGGATAGCCACCTTCTCCGATCTGAGCATCAATCGCAGCGGGACGGCGTACACGCTCGCGGTCAGGTCCAGCGGCCTGGCCGGCGCCACGAGCACCCCCTTCGACATCCTCGCCGGTCCGGTTTCGGTGCTCGCCTTCTCAGTGCAGCCGGTGACCACGACGGCGGGGGCGACTCTCGTGCCCGCCGTCGTGGTCGTGGCCCGGGACGCGTCCGGGAATACCGTGCCGTCGTTCGGCGACCCCGTGACGCTGTCCATCAGTGCCAACCCCGGCAGCGGGACCCTGTCCGGTACCACGACCCAGGTGGCGGTCAGTGGCGTGGCAACCTTCGACGACCTGAGCATCGACAACTCGGCGACCGGCTACCGGCTGCAGGCCTCCGCGGGGGCCCTGACCGTCACGAGCCAGGCGTTCAGCATCAGACCCGGAGGCGCGTCCCGGCTCGTCTTCAACGTGCAGCCGAAGACGACGGTGGCGGGTGCGATGATCTCCCCGGCGGTGCAGGTAGGCGAGCTGGACTCGTTGGGGAACATCGTCACGGGCTTCGCGGGGGCGGTGACGCTGACGATCACCACGGGGACGGGTAACAGTGGGGCTTCGCTCTCCGGCACGACGACGGCAACGGCGGCTGGCGGCGTGGCGACCTTTTCGACGCTCAGCATCGATTCAGCCGGCACCGGCTACACGCTCACGGCGACGACCGCGGGCCTCGCCGACGAGGTCAGCGCCACCTTCAAGATCATCCCGGGTCCCGCCGCCCGGCTCGCGTTTACCGTGCAGCCGACATCGACCACGGCCGGTGCGTTCATCACTCCACCGCCCGAGGTGACGGCGCAGGACGCAATCGGCAATACGGCCACGGATTTCGTGGGCACGGTCACTCTGTCGATCACGACAGGGACGGGTACCAGTGGGGCCAACCTCGCGGGGACGAAGTCCGTCTTGGCCACCGCCGGCGTCGCGACCTTCACCGACCTCAGCATCGACCAGGCCGGCAGCGGCTACACGCTCTCGGCGAGGTCCAGCGGAATCGTCGGAACGGCCAGCGACGCCTTCGGCATCCTCATCGGCTCGGCGACCCAGCTCGTGTTCATCCAGCAACCGACGACCGATACGGCCGGGAGAATCCTCACACCCGCCGTTACGATCGCGGCCCAGGACGGGGCGGGGAACACCGTGACCGGCTTTGCGGCCAATGTGACGGTGTCGATCGCGGTGAATCCGGGTGTCGGAACCCTCTCGGGCACGAAGACCGTCTCGGCGGTCGCAGGAGTGGCCACCTTCGGCAATCTGAGCATCGACAAGGCGGGCACCGGCTATCGGCTCCAGGCCGCCGCAGGGAGCCTGAGAGATACGAGCCAGGCGTTCAGCATCCTCGCCGGAACCGCGACGAAGCTCGCCTTCACGCAGCAACCGACCACGACGACCGCCGGGGTGTCGATCAGCCCGTCGGTGAAAGTGGCCGCCCAGGATGCGTTCGGGAATACGGTGTCGAGCTTCACGAGCAACGTGACCGTTGCGATCACCTCCGGAACGGGCACAGCCGGCGCCACCCTGTCCGGCACTCTGATGCTGGCCGCGATCAACGGGGTCGCCACGTACCCCAACCTGAGCATCGACAAGGCCGGAACCGGCTACACACTCAAGGCCACGGCCTCGGGCCTGCAGACGACGACGAGCGGATCGTTCAACATCAATACCGGAACGGCCACCCAGCTCGCGTTCACGACGCAGCCGGTGAACACCGCTGCGGGTGCGACCATACCGACCGTCAAGGTGACCGCACGGGACGCGTCTGGGAACGCGGTGACCGGATACA
>JBGPIW010000089.1:0-8059 GCA_041485045.1 Gemmatimonadota bacterium
GGCGTCGAGCTGTCGGTGTGGCGGATCCATCGGCGGATTGGAATGAGCGGCGGGCTGCTGGTCAACGCGTTCCTGCGCGAAACGGGTCGGGAGATGAGCGTCGCGGAGGCGAAGCAGCTGCGGCGCTACCACGCGGAGGCCTATGCACGAATGGCCGGGACGGTACGGCCGCTCCCGGGGGCGCGCGACCTCCTGGCTCAGCTCACCCGTCTCGGCGTTCCCTGGGCGGTCGCGACCAGCGGCTGGATCGAGAGCGCCAAGCCGACGCTCGAGATGCTGGGGATCCCGTCCACCGTCCCCGTGATCACCCGCGACCAGGTGGAGCATGCCAAACCCGATCCCGACCTCTTCCTCGCCGCCGCCGAGCGTCTGGGGATGCCGATCACCGAGTCTGTCGTCGTGGGCGACAGCGTATGGGACCTGCTCGCCGCCCAGCGGGCGCGCGCGCTTGGAGTCGGCCTCCTCTCAGGGGGCTACGGACAGGATGAGCTGGAGCGTTCCGGTGCCTACCGCGTGTACCAGGACCCGGCCGACCTCCTCCGCCACCTGGACGAGGTAGGCGTGCGCTGATCCGTCGCTCAGGGCGCAGCGGGCGTCGGCGCCTTGAGATAGCGGTCCAGGAACTCCACCGCCGTGCGGTAGGCGGTGAGGTTGTTCTCCTTCCGGATGAAGCCGTGCCCCTCGTCGGGAAATACGACGTACTGGGCGACTCCGCCGCGCTGCCGTACCGCGTCCACGATCTGATCGGACTCGACCTTGAGCACCCGCGGGTCGTTGGCGCCTTGGAGCACCAGCAGTGGGTGCTTGATCTGATCGGCGTGAAACAGCGGAGAAATGCGATAGAGCCGCACCGAGTCGTCCGTCCCGGGATCGCCCATCTCGGTATAGAGCGCCGTCCGGAACGATTCCCACCACGGCGGGATGCTGCGCAGCGTGCGGACCCAGTTCGATATCCCGAAGAAGTCCACGCCCACCGCGAAGACGTCCGGACGGAAAGTGACGCCGGCGAGGGTGAGGTAGCCACCGTAGCTGCCGCCCATGATGCCGACGCGTGCCGTGTCCACGTATCCGAGCGTCGCGAGGAACCGCTTGGACCAGACCAGGTCGTCGAGGTCGACCTCGCCGTGGTGGCGGTCGTCCATGCGGCTGAACGCTTTGCCGTAGCCGCCGCTGCCCCGGTTGTTCACCGACACGACGACGTAGCCGTGGTTGACGACGTACTGCACGAACGCGCTGTAGCCGATCCGCGATTGCCCGCCGGGCCCGCCGTGAATCCACAACACCGCGGGCGCCCGGTCTCCCGCGGCGACCTGGTGCGGCCGATAGAGCAGCGTCGGGATTTGCACGCTGTCGTAGGACGCGAAGCGCACCACGGCCGCGTCCACCAGGTTCGCGGCGTCGAGGTCGGGGCTGAGGTTCTGGGTGAGCTGGCGCGCGGCGCCGGTCGCCAGGTTCATGAGGAAGAGATTCCCCGGCGCGCGACTGCCGTTCACGTAATACGCCATCAGCCGCTCGCTGGGGGCGATCGTGATCCCGGTGACGTCGCCGGCCGGCGGGGTGGGCAGCGACACGCGGCGATGCGTCGCGGCCTCATAGACGCGAATTTCGGTGCGCCCGTCGTTGTTGATCCCGATCACGAGGTACTTGCCGTGCTTCGAGAAGTAGGCGTACATCACGTCCCAGTCCGCCCGCTCCACGGTGTCCCGCTTCCCGGTCGCCACCTCGTAGCGTGCCAGGTACTGGAAGTCGTTCCCTTCGTTGGTCAGGAAATAGAGGTAGCGACCGTCCGGGCTGAACACCTGCGGTGCGTGCTGCACGTCGCCGGTGTGCGGGCTGATGTGCGTGATCGCTCCGCTACGCCCGTCCCGCAGGTACATCTCGTTGTTCTGCGTCGTGAGCTCGCGGGTGAGGGCGAGCCAGCGGCCGTCGGGGGAAATTGCACTCAGCGTGTACCCCACGGTGTCGCGGAACAGCTCGCGCGGGGCGAGGGTCGCGACCGGCATCTCGAAGATGTCGAAATAGCGCCGGTCTCTCGCGTTGGTGCCGTAGAAGAACGACTTGTCGTCACCCGACCAGTCGTAGAAGACCGCCTTGAGGCTGTCCCCCGGTGTGAGATCGCGTGCCGCGCCGTCGGCGCCGCGCAGGTACAGGTGGTCGTTCTCGTTCCCGCCACGATTCTGCTGGTACAGGAACCGCCGCTCACCGGGCAGGAAGCCGACGGCGAAGATGCCGTCGGTGGTCGACGTGGTGATCTGGCGCGGCGCGCCTCCCTGCGCCGGGACCTCCCACACGTTGAACACCCCGGACCGGTCGCTGGTCACGAGCATCGAGCGCTCGTCCGGCGCGAAGGACGCGCCGAACATCGCCGTCGTATTCATGAACTGCTCGATGGTGTATTGCGGGACCGTGCGGCGCTGCTGCGCGTCAAGGTGGGCGATACCGAGCGCGAGGCCCGCGGCGACGATCGAAGTGACCCGGGGTGCCATGATGGTCTCTCGAAAAGGAGCGTCCATCATATCGCCCGCAGTATCAGCCGGCTACATTCACCGGCGCCTCAGCACCCTGACGGTTGCGTGGGATCATCCGGGCCGCGCACGCCGAGTCCGACCCCGCTGGCGATGACCACTCCCCCCGCCATGGCCGCAAGCAAGAGTGAGAGTCCGTGATCCCGCGCCAGCGCGGCGCCCGCTGCGAGGGCAAGGGCGATCCCCGCCTGGACCGCCCACGTTACGACCTTCTGCATCGTCTGCTCCAGGTTCCAATGTCGACCTAGGAAGGAGCAGGCGCGTCCAAAAGTTCCCCCGGCCCCTTCACGGGAGACGACCCAATCGGACAGCCAGATCCCAGCGCACCGGGCGGTGCGTTTCGGGCGCGCCCCAGACGTGCCCCAGGTCGCGGCTGAATTGCTCGAGTAGCGCGCCGCCTCCCTCGCGCTCCAGCCCGCGGAGGGCCGACCAAGTCCCGACGTACCCCAGCATGTGGGACAGCGTCCAGTCCGCGCGCATCTCGAGCGGCGGCGCGGCCAATTCCAGGAACGGAAACGGCAGCGCGCGGTACCCGCTCTCGACATGACGCCGCTCAGGCGGCCAGTAAGGTCCCAGCTCGCCGCCGTAGAACCGGTCGGTGACGGCATCGACCTCGCGGCCGACCCGGATCAGGCCGTAGGTCACCAGTGCAAGCAGGGCTCCGGGGCGACCCACGCGCCGCACTTCCGCGTAGTAGGCCGGCAGGTCGAACCAGTGCGCCGCTTGCGCCGCCACGGCGAGATCCACCGTCCGGTGCGGAATCCCGGACGCCTCCGCGCTCGCGCGACGGTATTCGACCTGTGGATGTCGGGACGCGTTGGCGAGCTGCTCAGGGCTCACGTCGGTGGCGATCACTTGGGCGAATCGCTGCGCCAGCCCCACCGACAGCTGCCCCGAGCCGCACCCGGCATCCCAGGCCAGGTCGCGAGCGGGCGCGAGCTCCGCGAGGAGGTCCACGAGGACCGCAGGATACTCCGGGCGATAGGCGGCGTACCCGTCCGCGACGCCGGAGAAGTGATCGGGCAAGAGGCCCTCTTTCGGTTTCTGTTCTCCAAACGCTGCGCCGGCCGGCGGCATCGAACCACTGAACTCTTTGGAGCCGCCGCCATGCCGAGACCGTTCGCTACGCTCGTCGCCTTACTGCCGCTCGCCGGCCGACTATTCGCCCAGCATCCCCTGCGTCATCCGGGGGACGCGGTCGAGGTTCGCTACGCGACGTCCCAGCCGGTCGTCGCCTACGTGTTGCGCGTCGACAGTGCCGATCGCTCCGGGTTCGACGTCGAGATACGGATCCGCCACGCCCCCGACACCGTTCGTCTCGCGATGGCGGCCCATCCCGAATACGACGATCGGTACTGGCGCTTCGTCACCAATCTCCGGGTCGAAGGAACGGCCGGCACGGCCACCGTGTCTCGCGAGGATAGCTCGCTGTGGCGCGTCGTCGCGCCCGGAGGGGCGAGCGTGGTGCGGTACCGGCTCCAGCTTCCGCTGCAGCAAGGCCCGGTGCGCTCCGCCTGGGTTCCGTTTCTCTCGTCCGGCGGTGGTCTGGTCGGTGGCCCGCACTCCTTTATGTACATCCTCGGGGCGACCCTCGCTCCGTCCTACGTGCGACTCGAGCTCCCCGTCGGGTGGCAGGTAGCCACCGGTCTCGAACCCACCGTCGACCCGATGGTGTTCTTCGCCCCCAGCGTGGATGCCCTCGCCGACTCGCCGATCCTCGTCGGCCGGTTTCGCAGCTGGCGCTTCGCCGTCGACGGAGTGCCGCACCGCGTGGTGTATTGGCCGCTTCCCGACGCGCAGTCGTTCGACACCGCCGCCTTGGTCGGCGGCCTGGAGCGGCTCGTACAGCAGGCCGTGGCGCTGTTCGGCCGGGCGCCCTACCGCGACTACACCTTCCAGCTCCAAGACGGAGCCGTCGGCTCGCTCGAGCATCGCAATTCGGTCTCGATCGGCGCGCCGAGCGCGCAGCTCGCCCAGGGGCTCACGGACTTCTTCAGCGAGGCGGCCCACGAGTACTTCCATACCTGGAACCTGATGCGCATCCACCCCGCGGAATACGGAGACGTGGATTACCGCACCCCGCCCCGTTCGCGCGGCCTGTGGTGGGCCGAGGGCATCACCATGCACTACGCCGACCTGCTGCGGCGGCGCGGCGGTCTTCCCGTGAACGACTCGACGCGGGCGACTCACCTCGCGGGGCTGATCACGCGCTATCTGGCGAGCCCCGGGAACGCGCGTTTCTCACCGGAGAGCGTGAGCGTCGTGTCCTACGGCGCCGCGCCGAGCGCCCTCGGCGACTACAGCGCGAGCACGCATCTTCAGGGCGAGCTGCTCGGCACCGTGCTCGACTTCCTGGTGCGCGACGCGACCGCCGGCCGCCGCTCGCTCGACGATGTGGTGCGCTCGACCCTCGAGCGGTTCTCGAGCGAGCAGGGGTACACCGGACGCGACCTCGAGCGGACGGTCGCCGATGTTTGTGGCTGCGTCGTACGCGATTTCTTCGATCGCTACGTCCGAGCGGCCGGTCCGATCGATTTCGACCGTTACCTCCGGCTCGTCGGCCTGAGAACGAACGTGACGAGGTCCCCGGCGCTGGGGCGCGACGGCCAGCCGGCGACGGACCTCCGCGTGTACGGCTGGGTGCCGCCGGGCGAAGGCTCGGTCCGCCTCCTCATTTCGAACCCGGCGAGTCTCTGGGGCCGCGCCGGGCTGCACACGGGCGATCGGGTCGCCACGGTGAACGGGGCTCCGTTGCCCGATATGACCGCGTTCCGGACCCTGTTCGGTGCGCTGAGCATCGGCGACACGGTACGGATCGAGGTCACCCGGGCGGGGAGGCCGTTCCATGCTACGGTGGTGGTCGTCGGGTACGACCGGCCGACGGTGCGGCTGGAGGAAACCCCACAAGCCACCGAGCGCCAGCGGGCGGGGGATCCTTGAACGCCGTTTAGAACGCCATTTGCACGGTGAAGCCCAGGGAGTAGTTTAGTGCCTGCCCCACGTCGTTCTCCAGCGGGACGCGGATTTGGATGCCGGGACGAATCCGGCCGAAGGTCATCGAGCCGCCGACCGCGAGATCGTGCACGGTACGCTCCCCGATGCTCCCCGGTTCAGTGACGATGCCTCGGCCAGTGAAGGAAATGCCGAAGCTCGCCCTGCCGTTGTCGTAACCGCCTTGAATGCCGTAGTCGAGAAGCAACTCTGCATCGCCGGAGCCGCTGCCGATCGGTTTCACGAGCGTCGGTCGCGCGGCGACCCGCAGGCCGTAATGATTCGGCGCGCGGGTGCGGTATCCGACGGTGGCCCGGAGGGTCAACAGGTCCTCCCCGTACGCTTCGAAGTCCTGAAAGTCCCCGACGACACCCACGGCCGACGCAAAGCCGCGCTCCAGCGTCGATGCGCTGACGATTGGAATCCGCACCCCGATATCACCGATGAACGACGAAGTCGGTGCCGTGCCGAACCCCAGGAACGGGTTGCCGATCAGGAAGGCACCAGAGGAGGCGCCATCCACTTTGGCGAGGACGAACGGCGCCTCGACGATGAGGACGAGCGAGCCGACCGCCCACCGGACCCCCAGCTGGTTGACTGTCGTGAGGGTCGTGGTGCCGCCGCCGTCGAACGCCGGCCGGAGCACGTCGAGGGACACGCTGCGGGATGTCGGCTCGCTCCAGGGTTGCAGCACCTGGGCGCTCGAGGGCCCGGCCACCCCACCCAGCACAACGGAAAGCAAGATGGATTTGCGATACATCAGACACCCTCCTGTTCGAGACCTGCGCGGCCACGTTCGCGCGCTCAGGTCAAGCAGGAATCAAGTGGGCCGGGCGTCTAGTGCGCCGCTCCCAGATCGACGCGCCCCAGCCGCTGCGTCCCGCTCAGGGCGAGCCACAGTCGCGCGCGAGTCGAATCGACGGTCATGTTCCGCACGATGGCCCCGCGCGTGGGGATCGCCACAGTTTGCGTGCGTTCGGTCGCCGGGTCGAACACGATGATCTGGCTCGTCGCCGCTTCGTCGTACCAGATGCGTCCGTCGGGGGCGATCGCGATGCCGTAGGGACCGCTCCCGCTGCCGCCGGGACTGGCGAATTCGCGCACCTGGCCGGTCGCGGGATCGAGTCGGCCGAGGAAGCCGCGGGCGAAGTCGGTGTACCAGACGATTCCTTTCGAGTCCACCTGGAGACGGCGCGGCCGGGCACCCGGCGCCGGCAGCGTGACCTCGCGCAGCGCGCCGTCGGCGGGGCTGATGCGATCGACCTTGTTAGTTCCCAGCAGCGCCATCCAGAGCGATCCGTCCGGGGCGGCGACGAGACCGTAGGGCCGGGCGTCCGGAGTCGCGAGCGGGAAGGTCTTCACCTCCCCGGTGGCAGGATCGAGCCGTCCGTAGAGGTTGGCGCCCTGCGACGTGAACCAAACCTTCCCGTCGTGGAACAGTGGGGTGTGCGGGTCGCGGGCCGCGGCGGGCATCGGAAACTCCTTGATGGCGCCGGTCGCTGGATCGACGCGCCCGATCAGACCCTTCGCATTGCCGGTGTACCATACCGCGCCGTCCGGCGCGACGACGATCCCGTGGGGTCCGGACGCCGGCGTCGGCGTCGCGTAGTCGGTGACCTGGCCCGTCGAGGGATCGAGCCGCCCGATGTAGCTGTTACGCTGGTCGGTGTACCAGACGACGCCATCCTTGCCTACCGCGGGGTCGTGGGGAAACGCTCCCGCGCGCGGCAGCGGGTATTCGACGACTGCCGGGGCCTGGAATGCAACCGCGAGCACGATGGCGATGAGTGTCTTCATGGCACCGTCCTCCATCTGAGAGATTAGCGCTCGGCCAGCCGGCGCAGCGCCTCGCCGGCGTACCGGCTCGACACGAGTTTCGTGCCGTCACGCAGGAATACGACGTAACTCCCTTTGCCGTACGGCTCGAGGGTGCGGATCGCCGCGATGTTCACGAGCGCGGAGCGCCGGATGCGGACGAACCGCTCCGGCCCCAGTCGCGCGGCCAGGCGCTCCACTGTCTGACGCACCACGTGCTGTCCCGTTCCCACGTGGAGCTTCACGTAGTTACCCGCTGCTTCCACCCACTCGATGGCCGCCACCGCGACGAAGTGCAGCCGGCCGTCCTCCCGGACCACGAGGCGCTCGAGCGGTGCGGGCGTCTCCCGAGGCCGCTTGGCGAGCAGCGCCAGCAGCGCTTCGAGCCGCCCGGTCGCCCGCTCGCGTCCCTCACGCTCGACGGCGAGCGCCGCGCGCGCATACGCTTCGCCGAACCGGTCGGGGTCGATCGGCTTGAGCAGGTAGTCTACGGCGTGCGCCTCGAACGCGCGCAGGGCGAAGCGGTCGTATGCCGTCACGAACACCACCGCCGGCACGGCTTCCGATCCGAGCCGTTCCAGCACGTCGAAGCCGGACAGTCCGGGCATCTGCACGTCGAGGAACACCACGTCGGGCGCCTCCCGCACGATCGCCTCGACGGCCGACGCTCCGTCGCCGCACTCGGCGACGATCTCGGCCCCGGGGAGCCCCTCGAGCTGCTGCCGCAC
>JBGPIW010000090.1:0-8026 GCA_041485045.1 Gemmatimonadota bacterium
TCCGCCGAGTCGCCGTGCGCGGCCAGCGCCACTTCGAAGAAACGACGTGCCTGATCCAGGACGCCCTCGCGGAACAGCGCGCGACCCACCTGGAGCATGAGGTCGTGATCGTCCCGGAACCCCAGACCCAGAATGCGCTCGAAGCAGGACACGGCACCCACCCGCTCGCCGAACTTCAGGAGCACTTCCCCCAGCCCGGCGAGGGCGTCTTCATGGTCTGGGTCGAGGGTCAGGGCCTCCTCGAAGGCCCGCCGCGCCCATGCGTACTCGTCACGGGCCAGCCGGGCGTACCCCATCCCGACGTGCAACTCGACAGCCGCGGGGTAGAGGCTCAACCCCTCGCGGAGCACCTCGATGGCATCGTCGTATTGTCCTTCGTTGTACAACTGATGGGCACGGTCGTCGTATTCGTCGGAGCTGAGGAACGGTTCCCCAGGCATTCGATCGCTGCCCCCTGGAAGGTTGCGCTATGATACGAAAAGGCGTGGAGTTACACAAGCAGGTGTCGGGCATCGGGCGCCAGGTGTCGGGGGTCTGCACACCCGGCACCCGACACCTGACACTTGTCGTTCAGTTGGGTTTCTTGCTGGAATCCTGCGGTGCGGGCGTTGCGGCCTTCGCCTTGGTGGTGTCGCGCGTCGTGCGCGTCGGCTTCTTGTGCGCTACGGCGCGGTGCGACTTCGCTTTCGTGCTGTCGTGAGCCGCCGCCGGAGTCTGGGCGGGCGTGGCCGGTTGCTGGGCAGCCGCGAGCACCGGGGCCGCGACGAGTGCCAGCGTGATGAGCATCTTCCGCATACGAGTGTGCCTCCAGGATTGGATCGGGCGGCCCACGGTGGACCGCTTCGGCCCTGAGACCCCACCGGCGGCGGGGCCGTCACAGTCCCTGACCCTCAGGGGCGTTCGTGACTCGGCTGGACTCGGCGAGCGCGGGAGACGGCGGCAGGCGCGGCGCGCGGCGGAGCGGGCAGGTGCGGGAGCAACACGCGCACGGATGCCAGGGCAGCCGAGTGACTGCGCCCGCGTTGCAGCTCCTGCACCGCGGCCGCCGCTACGTCCAGGAACCGGAGTCCCCGCAGGCCCAGGCGCGCCCCCTCGACCATCAACTCGACCGACGAATCCTCCGCGAACCCGTGACCGACCAGATCTGCCACCGCGTGCAGGGCTGGCCCGGTAGGCTCCCCGGGGAGCGCCGCGCTCAGACTGCCAACGAGCTGCGGGGACACGCCGCGCGACAGGGCGGCGGCCACAGCGCTGACTTCGCGCGGGTCGCTGGGTGGCGATTCGCCGGCCGAGGTGAGCAGCGCCCGGGCGCTGCGCAGCTGAGCTGCCGATGCGGCGACCGCGGAGACGATGCGCGCGGGCGCCTCCCCCTTGGCGCCGCCTTCGAGCGCCTTCTGGATGAGCGGCTCGGTGGGGAGGCCGGCGCCAGCGGCGTCCTGGACGATCGAATCGAGCACCGCCAGGGTCGCCGGCGGGACGTGTCCGGCGAGTCGTTGGCGGGGACCCTGGGCCGCCAATGGCGCCGCCGCAGTCAGCACGAGCAGGATGCCGCCGTGCAGATTCACCGGACGATCGGCCGGACGAAGAGGAGCGCGTTTTGCCGGCCGAATCCGTCGTCCACATAGCGGCCGGCCAGCGGGTCGGTCACCCAGCGCTCGCCGTCCACGACGAACATGTACTCGTGCTGGCCGACCGGGAGCACGACTGTGCCGCGCCAGATCCCGTCGTGCTCGTCGTCGCGGAGCACGACGGCACCCGACTGCCAGTCCGTGAACGACCCCACGACATCGACCGACCTGGCGCCGGGAAAACGGCCGACGAATTGGGCAATGCCCTCCTGGTCGCCGAGGATCGGACCCGGGCCACGCCCCGGGATGACGGCGACTGCCGCGAGCACGACCGCCAGCGCCAGGCTCCAGATCGGTCGTACGCTGATCGTGACGGCATGGCGTTCCGTCAGCCAGCGCGCCACCCGCCGGCCCGCGCTTTCCGGGGGACGTCGCACCTCGGTCATCACCCGTGCTGCCACGCTCGCCCGCGGCAAGGCCGAGAGCGCTTCGGCAGCGCGGGTGAGCGCCGCCAGCTGCTCGCGCTGGGACGCGGTCAGCACCTCGGCCGGCAGCTCGCCGTCCAGCACGCGGTGGACCTGCGGATCGATGTGCTTCACGGATACTCCTTCAGCGCTTGGAGCAGCGCCGCGCGGGCGCGGTGCACCCGCATTTTCAACGTCGGGATTCTCTCGCCCGTGGCTTCCGCCATCTCCTCGTAGCTCATGCCCTCGACGTGCTTCAACAGAAACGCCTCCCGCTTCTCGGGCGAGATGGTTTCGAGTGCGCGTTGTACGAGCGCCATCTGCTCGGCTCGCTCGGTTTCGGCCTCGGTGTCCGACATATCCGGCAGCGGCGGCGCGTCGTCGAGCGAAATGTCGGACGCCGACCGTCGCGCGAGGTAGCTGCGACACCGGTTCCCCACGATGCGGTACAGCCAACTCTTCAACCGCGCCGGGTCGCGGCAGGAGGCGAGGTGCCGGTACGCGCGCACCAACCCTTCCGCCACCGCATCCGCCGCCGCATCGGGGTGCCCGAGCATCCGGGTCGCATACCGCAGCAGCCCGGGCTCATAGCGGCGGAGCACGATCCCAAACGCTTCGACGTCGCCCACCAGCACACGTGCGACGACCTCCGGATCGGAGACTTCCCGGTCCGTAGGAATGACCCGCGAGGAATTCATTCGGTCACGGTCGCGCGTGCGCTGCGGCCAACGCATCTCGCGCGACGAGCAAGAAGCTCGCGGCGCGGAGGCCTTCTCCCTGCACGGCACCGGCGAACGCTTCGAGCGTCGCCTCGGCCCGGCGGCGATAGTCGGCTTCGCCGGTCGCTGCCGCGAGGCCGAGCAGCATATGCGCCGCCCATGCGTTGGCACCGGGCAGCCGGTCGTCGAGGACGGGCTTTACGCGATCGACGAACGGGGCGCCGAGGGCGTCGCGCGCGGCGACGTCGTAGTAGCCGCCGGCGGCGTCGGCGAATTCGCGGTCCAGCACCGCCGCCAGATCCTTCGCCACGTCGAGATAGCGACGTCGCCCCGTCGCGGCATACGCGGCCACGCACGCATCGGCCACCTGCACCTGATCCTGCAACAGCCCGGTGTTGGCGCCAGTCCCCGTGTGCCGCACGCCCGTGCGCGGCGCGTAGACGCGGCGTAGCAGGGTGTCGAGCGCCGCGACCGCGTGGCGCTGCGCCAGCGAATCGCGCAGGGCATCGGCGGTCGCGATCGCCGTCGCGATCGCATAGCCGTCGCGATCGGCGAACAGCGCTCGCCCTTCATGATAGGTCAACGATCGCAGCAGGGCGGTGAGCTGATCCTGGCTGGCCTCGCGAAACCGCGGATCGGCGGTGAACACCCAGGCGAGGGCGAGCACGCGGGACAGGGACGCGCGAACGAGCTCGGGCGGCTCGTCGACGGATGTCCCCGCCACCGACCCCGAATCGAGCAAGGTCCCCAGCGCGGCGCGGGCCACGGCGAACGCCGCGCTGTCGTCACTGCGGATGTACTCGGTGAGCAGCAGCACCACCCCCTGCAGCGAGGCGAGACCGTCGAGGCGGCGCCCCGCCCGCACCGACGATTCGATGCCCGTGCGTACCGCCGCGATCTCGTCCACCAGCGCTTGCGGGCGCAGCACGCCATGGGCGCCCTGCCCGCGGGCCAGGGCGATCTGCCGCACGACGGCGGCGTGCCGCGACAGGAATTCGCGTCGCTCGCGAAAATCCCGCGCGACTTCCGGAAGCAGCTGCTTGAGCCCCCGGCCGGTGACCGGATCGTCGCCGGGGAAGTAGGTGCCACCAAAAAACGCAGCGCCGTCAGGCGTCAGGAACACGGTGAGCGGATAGCCGCGGAGTCCGGCGAGCGCCAGGACGGCGGCCTGATAGCGCTCGGCCACATCGGGCCGCTCGTCCCGATCGACCCGCACCGGCACGAACAGCGAATCGATGAGCGCCCCGAGATCGGGGTTGGAGTACACCTCCCGGTCCATCACCGTGCACCAGCGGCAGTCTTCGGCGCCGACATAGAGCAGCACCGGCCGATCAAGCCGGGCCGCGAGCGCGAAGACGTCCCGGCTCCACGGCTGCCAGCTCACAGGTTGGCGCGCCGCGCGCGCGAGGTAGGGCGTCGCCGTCTGGGCCATGCGGTTCACGAGACCGCCGTGCTCGGTCGCGCAGGCCAGCGCGAACGGCATCAGCAGCAACGGGGAACGCAGGCAACGGTGCATGGATTTCCGAAGGGAATGTACATACCCGGAGGGGTGGCCACGCGTTCCCGGCACCGTGTTATCGTTCGGCGGGATGACGACGACCATCACGCCGAAAGCGAACGGGCCGCTGATTGTGGCCGGTCCGGCGCGCATGACGGCGCCGGACGGTTCCGAGATTCCCGTACCGCCCCGCAAAGACGGCACGCCAGCGCAAGTCATTGTCCTGTGCCGCTGTGGCGCGTCGGCGACGAAGCCGTTCTGCGACGGCTCGCACAAGCGCATCGGATTCGACAGCTCCGGCGGCTCGCCCCCGGCTCCCCGACCCTAAGCAGGGGGTGTTATAGTTGGTGCCGGTCCTAGGCCGCCGCCCGCCCCGTCCCAAACGGGCCGGCGCGCGAGGCCCCGTGTTGTGAGCCCTGTCTCTGTGGAGGAGACGCAATGGCGAAGGCTGGAAAGACCCCGATGGCGGCCGACGAGGGGTACTGTGTGAAGTGCAAGACCAAGCGCAAGATTTCCAACCCGCAGGAAGTGAAGATGGCGAACGGTCGTCCGGCGCTGAAGGGCGTGTGCCCGGTCTGCGGCACGGGGATGTTCAAGATCCTGCCCCCGAAGTAGCCGCCCCGTCGTCTCAGCCGATTGTAGTTACCGAAGGCCCGGTGGCATCCACCGGGCCTTCGTCGTACTACTGCTCCGCCATGAACGGGTACGCGAAGTCCGTGGGCGGTGCGAAGGTCTCCTTGACCGTGCGCGGGGAGATCCAGCGGATGAGGTTGAACATGCTGCCGGCCTTGTCGTTGGTGCCGCTGGCCCGCGCGCCGCCGAACGGCTGCTGACCCACCACCGCACCGGTGGGTTTGTCGTTGACGTAGAAATTGCCAGCCGCATAGCGCAGCGCGCGGTGCGCCTCGGCGACCGCCGCACGATCCCGCGCGAACACCGCCCCCGTCAGTGCGTAGGGCGAGGTCGAATCGACCAGCTTCAGGGTCTCCGCCCAGCGCCGCTCGGGATACACGTGCAGCGTGAGGACCGGGCCGAAGATCTCCTCGCACATCGTCCGGTAGGACGGGTCGTCGGCCTGGAGCAGCGTCGGCTGGATGAAATATCCGTCCGTGTCCTCGGCGCCGCCGCCGGCCAGCACCTTCACTCCCGACGCCGTCCGCGCCTCGTCGATGTAGCTCTTGATCTTGTCGAACGCCTTTCGGTCGATCACCGCACCCATGAAGTTGCGAAAGTCGGCGGGATCCCCCACGCGCACGTGCTCCAGCATACCGATGACCCGTTCGCGCACCGCCGGCCAGAGGGAGTCCGGCACGTACGCGCGGGACGCCGCGGAGCACTTCTGTCCCTGGTATTCGAAACCGCCGCGCACGATCGCGGTCGCGAGGGCGTCGGGGTCGGCGCTGGCATGGGCGACGATGAAGTCCTTGCCCCCCGTTTCCCCGACCAGCCGCGGGTAGTCGGCGTACTGGCGCAGGCTCTTCGCCACGGTCTCCCACAGCCACTGGAACACGTCGGTGGAGCCGGTGAAGTGGATGCCGCCGAGATGGCGGTCCGCGAGCAGCGCCGCGCTGATCTGCGAGGCCGGGCCCGGGAGGAAGTTGATCACGCCGGGTGGCAGCCCCGCCTCCTCCATCAGCTTCATGAGGAAGTAGTTCGAGTACACGGCGGTGCCGGCGGGCTTCCAGATGACCGTCGTCCCCATCAGCGCCGGGGCGGCAGAGAGGTTGCCGCCGATCGAGGTAAAGTTGAACGGACTAATCGCGTACACGAACCCTTCGAGCGGGCGGTAGTCCAGCTGGTTCCAGGTCCCCGGCGCCGATAGCGGCTGCTCGGCGTGGATGCGCTCGGCGAAGTGCGCGTTGAACCGGAAAAAATCGATCAGCTCGCAGGCGGCATCGATTTCCGCTTGATGCGACGTCTTGCTCTGTCCCAGCATCGTGGCCGCGTTGACGGTCGCGCGGTACTTGCCGGCCAGCAGGTCGGCGGCCTTCAGGAAGACCGCGGCCCGCTCTTCAAGGGTCGCGGCCGCCCACGCGGGCCATGCCGCGCGCGCGGCCGCGATGGCCGCGGCCACCTCCTTGGGACCCGCCTGGTGCACCTTGGCGAGCACATGGTGGTGACAGTGCGGCATCACCGCGTCCACCGTCTGGCCGGTCCGGATTTCCTTGCCGCCCACGATCAGCGGGATCTCGATCGGATGGGCGCTCATCTCGCGGAGCGCGCGCTTCAGCTCTTCACGCTCGGGGGTGCCGGGCGCGTGGGAGCGGACCGGTTCGTTCTGGGGGACGGGGATCTTGGGCATGCGCAGCAATCTAACAGGGAGAAGTCGACTGCTCTGGACTCCGGGAACCGGCAACTGTTCCTTCTAGTATGACGACTTCAATCCACCCCGAGACCCGGATCGGCCACGTCCACCTGACCGTGTCGGATCTGGACCGCGCCCTCGCCTTCTACCGCGACGTCCTGGGCTTCGCGGTGACCGCCCGCTACGGACGGGATGCTGTGTTCCTGTCCGCCGGCGGCTATCACCATCACATCGGGTTGAACACCTGGGCCGGACGGGGGGCGCCTCCTCCGCCGCGGGGAACGACCGGTTTGTACCACTTCGCCATTCTCTTTCCGAACCGCGGTGCGCTGGCCGCGGCGGTCCGTCGTGTCCTCGAGCACGGCGTCCCGCTGGAAGGGGCATCGGACCACGGCGTGAGCGAGGCGATCTACGTGCGGGATCCGGACGGCAACGGGGTGGAGTTGTATCGCGACCGCCCGGAAGCCGAGTGGCCGCGTGGGCCGGACGGATCGATCGCCATGTCGACGGAGCCGTTGGACGTGCAGGAACTGCTGGGGGAGAAGTAATTGCTATCGGCTATCAGCTATCGGCTATCTGTTCCAGCCGATAGCCGATAGCTGATAGCGTCTCATATCAATTTCGACTTCCGCCAGACCTCACCACCAGGCTATCCGAGATCCGCACCGCTGTCATCGGCTGCACGGGGTGCTTTTGCCCGCGGGGGATCATGCCGTCCAGATTCGCGAGCTCCAGGGCCGTCACCGCCATCACCGTCGACGCCTGGCGCAGGTCCCAATCGATCGCCTTGTCATACGTGTCCGACTGGGAGTGATGGGTGTGGTTATAGCCGCGCGTGATCTGGTTGAAGTTGAACCCCGGGACCCCGTACGGGATGAACGAGAGATGATCCGTCCCGCCCTTGTTGTTGTCGGTGATGGAATCGGCGTGCAGGTCGTGCACCGGGTTGAGCAGGGCGCGCCAGAGGTAGTACAGATCTAGACGACTCTGCAGCGCCTGGCCGGTGATCGCCCCCACCCCGTTGTCGAGGACGATGACCGCTTGGATCGAGTCGGCTTCCGCGGCGTGGGACTCCGCGTACTTACGCGACCCGATGAGCCCTTGCTCCTCTCCCGTGAACAGGATGAAGCGAATGGTGCGCTTGGGTTTCACCCCGGAGCGGGCGATGATGCGCGCCGCCTCCAGGGTCGCCATCGAACCCGTGCCGTTGTCGGACGCGCCGGTGCCCAGGTCCCAGGAGTCGAGGTGTGCCCCGACGATCACTGCCTCGCCGGGATGCTCGCTGCCCTTGATCTCGGCGACCGTATTCCACTGCGGGACGGAGTCCGCCGTCATGGCGTTCGTAATGCTCGCTTCGACCTGGGGGGTCACCCCCACTGCCAGCAAGCGGTCGAGCATCGAATATTCTTCGTGGGCGACGACGACGCGCGGCAACGGATACACCCGGTTGGGTGAGCCGCTCATGTTCAGCA
>JBGPIW010000091.1:0-7973 GCA_041485045.1 Gemmatimonadota bacterium
GGGACGAGGAAGGTGTTGTGCCCGCCCGGCACCAGGTGGCCATCGATGGTGAACGGCATGACGCTGATCGGCCGGGGCACCAGGTTGCCGGGGGCCCAGCGGAAGGTGAGCCGCACGTACACGTCGTCGAGCGCGTGCCCGGTCTGGTTGTCCCACATCACGTACAGGCCGATCCGCTGGCCGGCGGTCATCGGCATTCCGATCGAGCGCGGCACCGACACGTCCTCGGTCTCCTGGCCGAACCCCATCATGCGCTCGACCAACGGATAGACGAGCGAGCGGCGGTCGAAATTGACCAGGTTCAGGTGGTGCAGCAGCCGCCGCGGCAGCAGCCGACCGGCGCTGTCGGTGATTTCCAGCCGCAACCCCTGAATGAGCGTGTTCATCGGCCACGGGAACCGCTGCACCAGCGAATCGCTGCCCTCCATGTGCTCCATCGCCATGTCATGCATCATCGGCATCGCCGGCTCCAGATGAAACGGCCCGACCGAAACGACGATCGTGTGCCGGGCAGAATCGACGCGGACGCCCGACGGCGCCCGCTCGGGCCGGCCCCCATGGACCGCCATGGCTCGCGCAGGCGTCCCCAGCAACATGGCGGCGCACACCGCGACGCCGGGGACGCGTGACAGCGGCAGGGTGGGGGGGGACATGGGGGCCTCTGGTTTTCAGGGGGGAACGAACGCGGACGGGGGATGAAGGTACCGCCGGCGCGGAGCGCGCGCGAGTCAGGCGGTGCGGCGGGCCTCCGCGCTCGCTTCCTGGGTGAGATCCCGGGAGCCGAGCTGCACGCCGACTTGTTGGAGAAAATCGTTGGGCGGCAGGTTCCCGGCCAGGACCCAGACGTAGTCGTTGGGCAGCTCGCGCCGGCTCCCGGCGACATCGAGCACCACCGCCCGCTCCCGGATCTCAACCGGCTGGGAATTCAGCACGACCGTGAGCTTGCCCGCCTTGACGTATTCCTTCACGCGTTGCGCGTTGCGCTCCTTGATGCGGCTGAACTCGCTCTTGCGGTACGACAGCGTCACGCTGTTGCCCCGCTGATGGGCCAGGCCCAGCGCCGTTTCCACCGCGCTGTCTCCACCGCCCACGACGAGGATGCGCGCGCCCGTGTACGCCTCGGCGTCGAGCAGACTATACATCACCTTGGGGAGTTGTTCGCCGGGAATTTCCAGTTTGCGCGGACTCCCCCGGCGTCCCAGCGCGAGGATCACGGCGCGCGCGCGATAGCGCGCCCGCGTGGTGGCAATCGTGAACACCCCGTCGTCGCCCCGGGCGATCGTCTCGACTCTCTCCCCGGTCCGCACCGCGAGGCCCGTCTCCTTATGAATCTTCTTCCAGAGGGCAAGCAGCTCTTCTTTGGAGAGCTGCAGCTTCTTGAATTTGCCGTACACGGGAAGCTCCACCGGACTCGTCATCACGAGCTTCTGGCGTGGGAACTTGGCCACAGTCCCGCCGAACTCATCCTGCTCGAGCGTCAGATAGCTCAGCTTCTTCTGCATCGCCCGCAGCGACGCGCTGATGCCGCCCGGGCCGGCCCCCACGATGCACACATCCTGCACCCCCGCCGGCGCCCGGCCCTGCGACGCGAAGCGCGCGGCGATGGTGTCGACGCAGTCGCGCCCCTGGTTGACGGCGTTCTTGATCAGGGCGAGGCCACCCAGCTCACCGACCACGAACATCCCCGGCACGGTGGTCTCGAGCTGCGGTGTGAGGTGGGGCAGGTCGGCGGCCATGCTGGGGCTCGCCATGACGATCTCGATCGCGCCTACCGGGCAAATCTCGGCGCACAAACCGTGGCCGATGCACTTGTGCGCGCTGATGATCGCCGCCTTGCCGGCGATGACGGCCAGCACGTCTTCGGGGCATACGTCGACGCAGGCACCGCACCCGATGCAGTGGGAGATGTCGATATGCGGATGCTGGGCGCGCGGCCCGCCCGGCGAGAGGCCCGCCCGCCGAGTGGCGGCCACGGCCGCCGCTTCCCGCTTGCGCGTGCGCCGCGCGCTGGAGAGCACCAGCAGGCCCACCAGGATCGCGAACCCGATGTAGGTGAAGCTGTTGTCCATGTCGTGAAACGAGGCAGGTGAAGCGTTTTGCCGCATCGCGTCGCGTGACCAGGCTTTCTGGTCACATGGCAAAATCTTGCCGATGCGGCGGTTGCCATCCTCCAGGAATCCCGCACAGTTACGTACGTATCTTGCTGTCGCACGTCTCGTGCCTTAGAACGCGCCCTCGTCCATCACGATCACTACCCGGTCCCCGACCGGGGAGGCCTAGTGAGCGGTCCAACCGAGCCCCACGTCGCCACGGCGTCGCGACTGCGCGCCGCACCCGGGCGATTCGATCAGCGTTCCCAGGTACCGCGTCCGCGGCCACCCCGGTCCAGCGTTCGCGCGCCCGGGGACCCGGTCCGGCCGTCCCGCTACCTGTTGATCGGATTCATCGGACTGCTCATCGCGATCTGCGCCCTGGGCTTCCCCTACTATATCCTCCCCGTGGCAGAGCGGGTGCGGAGTCCGTTTCATCCCTGGCTCAAGCCCGCCGGGTACGTGGGGCAGAGCGCGGGTCTCCTGGCCATTGCCATCTTCATTTTTCTCTGGCTCTACCCGATCCGCAAGAAGGCCCGGTGGCTCGCCTGGACCGGCTCCGTGGCGCGCTGGCTCGACGTGCACGTGCTGGCGGCGCTGGCCCTGCCACTGCTGGTCGCGATCCATGCCGCGTGGCGGTTCGAGGGGCTGATCGGGCTGGGCTTCTGGTCGATGATGGTCGTCTGGGGAAGCGGCGTCGTCGGCCGTTACCTCTACGCGCGCATCCCGCGCAGCAAGGCCGGGATCGAGCTGACGCTCGAGGAGATCGGGATGCGACGCCAGCAGCTGCTGGAGCAGATCGCGGCGAGCACGGGGCTCGACGTGCAGGAAATCGAGCGGGCCCTCGACACGGGACGCGTGCCCGGCCGGCGGCCCGGGATCGTCGGGACGCTGCTCCGGCTCACGGCGGACGACTTCGCGCGGCGCCGCGCCGCGCGACGGTTCCGCCGCTTGTGCAAGCAGAGCGGTCCCCGGCGCCGCAAGCAGGACCGCCAAGTGCTCACCTGGGTGTTGCGGCTCGCCAAGCGAGAGATGGCGCTCACGCAGCAGACGCGGATGCTCGATGCCACGCACGCGGTGTTCCGCTGGTGGCACGTATTGCACCGGCCGGTGGCGGTCGCCGCGCTCCTCGCCGTGCTGATTCACGTGACCGTCGTCGTCGCGCTTGGCGCGACGTGGCTGTGGTGAGACGTGTTCCCGTCCTGGTTGGGCTGGCCTGGGTCTGGTCGCTGCTCGCGGGCACTCCCGCTCGAGCCCAGATCTCACCAGGCGCGCTCGCCCAGCCGCACGCCCAGCTCGAAGGAGCGCTGCGCTGCGTCAACTGCCACGGCGGTGGGGGCAAGGAGCAGATGACCGTTCTCTGCCTCCAGTGTCACAAGGAAATCGCCTGGCTGCAGCAGCAGCGGCGCGGCTACCACGCGAGGCAACAGCAGCAACAGTGCGCCAGCTGCCACCCCGACCATGCCGGTCGGGAGTTCTCGCTCATCAGCTGGCCCGACCGCGATCCGGAGCGCTTCGACCACACCCTGGCAGGTTGGCCGCTGGATGGGCGACACCGGACGATCAAGTGCGCCGACTGTCATAAGACCGCGTTCCGGACGGGTACCGCGGCCACGCTCGCCCCACAGCCCGGGACGGCACCCGGTTGGACCGGCCTGGAAACGGCGTGCACGTCCTGTCACCGCGACGTGCACCGCCGGTCACTCAGCCAGAACTGCGTGTCGTGCCACGATAGCGAGCACTGGTCGCCGGCGCCGAAGTTCGATCACGCGAAGTCCGATTACCCGCTGACCGGCAAGCATCGCGACGTCCGGTGCGCGTCGTGCCACAAGCCCGCCGCCGGCGATACGGTCCCTGTCTTCAAGCCGGTCGCGCACCGTGACTGTGCCACGTGCCATGCGGACCCGCATCACGGCCGCTTCGCGGGCGCCTGCGGCGACTGCCACGGGACGACCGGATTCCACGTCATCGACAAGGGGAACTTCAACCACGATCGCACCCGTTACCCGCTGCGCGGCGCGCACGTCTCCGTGACGTGCGCCAAGTGCCACGACACGGCCGGTCTGCGCGGCAAGAATCCACCGTTCGCGACCTGCACGGCGTGCCACGCCGACCCCCACGCTGGCACGGCGACGCTGGCGGGCACGGTCGTCGATTGCACCGCATGCCACACGGTGGAAGGATTCGCCGTCGCCAGTTTCACGGTCGCGCAGCACAGCAAGACGAAGTACCAGCTCGAGGGGCGGCACCAGCGGGTCAGCTGCGTGTCATGCCACGTCAAGACTGCCTCCGGCACGCCCGCTGCCCAGCTCGGTTCAGCCCGCATCCAGATGCACCCGACGTTCGCGCGCTGTCTCGATTGCCACCGCGACGACCACGGCGGGCAGCTCGGGGTCCGGGCCGACAACGGAGACTGCCGGGCGTGCCACTCCATGGCCGGCTGGACGCCGAGCACGTTCACGACCGCGGCACACGCCACGACGCGGTTCCGTCTCGACGGGCGTCACGGTGAGATCACCTGCCAGGCGTGCCACGGGGTGAAGCGGACCGGCCTCGCGCCGTTGCCCCAGACGGCGACGCTCGGCAGAGCCGGAGTGCTGTTCCGGCTCGGCGAGCTGGAGTGCGTCGCATGCCATGTCGATCCTCATCAGGGCCGCTTCGCCGCGCGGGGGGCGCATCCGGTGCGCGGCGGGTGTCTCGGCTGTCACAACGCGCGGGGCTTTCGCCCTTCGACGATCGAGGTGGCTGCGCACGGCAGCTACGCGTTCAAGCTCGAAGGCGCGCACCGGGCGGTGCCGTGTGTGGGGTGCCACGCGGAGCTGAAGTACCCGCCGGCGGCTTCCACCCTGATCCAGGTCCGCTGGGCCGGGGCTCCGCTGTTGTTCGCCATGAAGGCGCAGGGGTGCGCGGCCTGTCACGCGAGTCCGCATGGGGACCAGTTCGCGAGCCGGCCGGGCGGAGACGCGTGCGAACGCTGCCACGGCCTCGACGCATTCGCCCCGGCGGCGCGCTTCGATCACGACCGGGACACGAAGTTTCCGCTCAAGGGCGGGCACGCCAACGTGCCCTGCGCCCGGTGCCACAGCGCGGTCGCCGGTCCCGGCAATACGCCTACGATCCGCTATCGTCCCGCTTCCGCTCGGTGTGAGTCCTGCCACGGGGATGGAGTCCGTCCATGAACTTTCGCTCGACACTCTTGTGCGGCGCGCTGGCGTTCGGCGCGGCTGCGGTCGCGGCCGCCCAGCGGCCCGATACGAAGAACCCGCACGGCTCGTTGGTGCAGCCGTGCGCGGTGTGCCATAGTGCGCAGGCGTGGGTGCCGGCGCACGTCAGCGCATCGTTCGATCATGGGAAATCGGGATTCGCGCTCGAGGGCGCTCACGCGGCCGTCGCCTGCAAGTCGTGCCACACGTCCCTCACGTTCAAGGGCGCGTCCCGCGATTGCGCATCGTGCCACAAGGACCCGCATCAGGGTGAGGTCGGCACCTCGTGCGCGCGGTGTCATACGATGCGGAGCTTCGTCGACCGGAGCGGCATGACCCGCGCCCACCAGCTTACCCGTTTCCCGCTCACCGGGGCACACGTGGCCGCGGACTGCGAGAGCTGTCACGCGCCCTCTACCCAGGGGCAAATGGCGTTCACGCTCCGGTCCACGGCGTGCAACGACTGTCACCTCAAAGACTACCAGGCCGCCCGGACACCGGATCACACCGGTGGGAATTTCTCGAAGACCTGCGAGCAGTGCCACGCGACGGTCGCCTGGCAGACGGCGCGATTCGACCACAGCGTCACCCGCTTTCCGTTGACCGGCTTCCATGTGTCGATGAACTGCGCGCAATGTCACGGCGGCGCGTACGCCGCCGGGGCGCTGCCCACCACGTGTGTCGGGTGCCACCAGTCCGATTACGCCAACGCGAAAGACCCGAACCACCAGCAGGCGCTGTTCCCCACCGACTGCACGGGGTGCCACACGACGGCCTCGTGGTCGGGCGCGAGCTTCAACCACAACACCACGGCGTTTCCGCTCACCGGGGCGCATGGGCAGCTGACGTGCGATCAGTGCCACGGCGACGGTGTGTACAAGGGCAAGCCCACGACGTGCGTGTCGTGTCACCAGACCGACTTCAACAACACCACGAATCCGAGTCACCAGCAGGGTGGATTCCCGACCGACTGCACCGCGTGTCATACGACCACGACCTGGACGGGGGCGACGTTCAATCACAACGTCACCGCGTTCCCCCTCACCGGGGCCCACGTGCAGGCGACGTGCGATCAGTGCCACGGCGACGGCGTGTACAAGGGAAAGCCGACGACCTGCGTGTCGTGCCACCAGACGGATTTCAACAACACGGCCGACCCGAATCACCAACAGGCGCAAATTTCGACGGATTGCGTGTCGTGCCACACGACCACGGTTTGGACCGGCGCCACCTTCACCAGCCACGACGCGGTGTACTTCCCGATCTACTCTGGCAAGCACCGCGGGCGGTGGAACAACTCCTGCTCCACCTGCCACATCAACCCGACCGACTACCGGCAGTTCGACTGCCTCTCGTGTCACCGCAGCGCGCACTCGGGGAAGAACTACGTCAGCCAGCAGTGCTACAGCTGCCATCCGACCGGGAGAGCCGGGTGAGCGGCGGGCGCGTGTGGGGAGCGGTGATCGCCGGAGTGCTGCAGGCCGTTCCGGCGTCGGGGCAGTCGGGCGCGTACAAGTTTGCCCGGGTGGCGTCGCTCGCCGATGGCGCGGTGACGATCGATGCGGGGAGCGCTGAGGGTCTGCGCCAGTGGACCCGCCTGGAGATCGTGCGGGGCGGGCGGGCGGTCGCCGTGCTCAAGATCTCGACCCTGGCCGATCACCAGGCGACCTGCACGATCACCAGCCGCCCGGTGCCATTGCGGGTGGGCGATTACGCGCGCTACCTGCCTTCCGGAGCACCGTCGGCTGCCGTGGCCGTGGCGCCCGCACCCCCGGTGCCGGGACCCCCGCCCGCGCCAGCCCGTCCGGCGCCTCGCAGCGTCGCACCGGCTCGGGGGCAGCCGCCCGATTCGAGTCGTGCCGGTCGGAGCGTCCCGGCTCCCCCTCCGGCCGCCGGCGTTCCCCCGGTCGCCGCCGCCGCCCCGAGAGTGGCTGCTCCGGCGGCGCCGCCACCCACTCTGCCGGCCCCCAGGCCCGTGACCGCGCCGGTCGTCGCTCCGATCCCGAGCGGTCCTGGTGCGCGGACGGCGCGGGTAACCTTCATCACGAGCAGCTCCGCCTACGTCAGCGCCGGGAAGCTCGATGGTCTCGTCGAAGGGGCGCGGGTGGACGTCGTCCGGCGCGGCCGGTCGGTCGCCGAGTTGAAGGTCGCGTTCCTGTCCACCCATCAGGCCGCCTGTCAGATCGTGTCGCTGGCCGACAGCGTGGTCGTCGGCGACACGGTGCGGTACCAGCCGGTGGCAGGCGCCGGCGCGCCGGTGGCGCAGCGCACGACGGACTCCTCGCCTGTCGTGAGCGCAGTGTCGCAGCGATCCAGACGCAGCATTACGGGTCGGCTCCGGGGCCGCGTCGGCCTCTACTATCTGACCGTGATCCAGCGCGACAGTCTCGGCGGGCAGTTTTCGCAGCCCTCGGGGGACATCCGTCTCAGCGGCGCGGGGATCGGAGGATCGCCGCTCGGGGTGGTGGTCGATTTGCGGAGCCGGCGTCTGGTGCAGGCATTTCCGGGGAGTCCGACCAATACCACCGACCAGACCCGGGTGTACCAGGCGGCGCTCTCCTGGCAGGTACCGGGCTCTCCGGTCCGGTTCACGACAGGCCGACAGTACGCCCCCGGGATCTCCTCGGTCGGGCTGCTGGACGGGGCGGCGGTCGAGATCGGGCAATCGGCGTGGGACTAC
>JBGPIW010000092.1:0-7936 GCA_041485045.1 Gemmatimonadota bacterium
CAAGCGGTCCGCCGAGCGGCTCGCGAGCCAGAATCCTGGAGAGGTCCTGAAGGCCCTCGCCAGTACGGATACGGCGACCGCGCTCGAGATGGTGCGGCTGGCCGGGCGACTGCGCCTGCCGGCGGCGCCGGACGGGATGGGGCGCCTGCTCGAGTCGGGCGATCGCGAAATGAAGCTGGCGGTGGTAGAGGCGCTGACCTCGATCGCCAGCCCGATGGCCTTGCGCCTGCTCGAAGGGGCGGTCGCGGATCCGGAACGGGATGTCCGGATCGCCGCATTGCGCTTCCTCAGCAGCCGCGGGCACCGCGGCGCCTTCCAGCGGGTCGAAGCGGCGGTGACCGGCGGGAAGTTGCGGCATACCGACCTCACCGAGAAGATTGCGTTCTTCGAGGCCTTCGGTGCGTTGGCGGGTGCGGCGGGCGTCGGCCTTCTGGAAAAAATCCTCGTGCCGCGGGGACTGTTGGGACGCCGCGAGGACGCGGAGAGCCGCGCCTGCGCGGCCATGGCCTTGGGGAAGATGCGGAGCGCCGAGGCGCGGGCCGTCCTGGAGCGTGCCAGCCAGGACAAAGAGGCCCTCGTGCGCAACGCGGTGAGCCGTGCGCTGCGCGAGATGCCGCCATGAGCGACTCCCCGCCCGCCGCCGCCGGGGGCGCGGCGCCACGGCGCTCCACGATCAGCGAGGCGGTCGCCTCGACCGAAGGTTTTCTGCGGCACGCCGGTCGGGAATTCCTCGTTGTGTTTTATGCGGCCCTGCGCTCGCTGAAGCTCTATCCCGTCGAGAACGCCCAGGTGCAGAAGGCATTGGACGATCTCCTGACGGCCACGCGCCATCTGCTGGACGTGGAGCACGAGCTGGAGCTGCGGATGCAGGGCGAATTCATTTTCGTGAACGGCACCCGACTCCGGATGGCGCTCGAGAACTACGCGTCATTCTCGCACGTCCTCTCGGTGATGCGCACCTGTGGCGTCGGCACGATCCGCATCGAGGACCAGGTGGATCGCCGGCAGCTGCAGATCATCGTGTCGCTGTTGCTCGCCCACGTGGTGCGGGAGGCGAGCCCCGACAAGGTTCATGAGATCGCCACGAAGCTGGCGGAGGCCGGGGCGACCCAGATCACGGTCGAGCCCCCGCTCGAGACCGACGAGAACCTCGTGGACTCCGAGCGGGCCAAGGAAGCGGCCAAACGCACCTACGCCCGCTCGGTCGCCGTGACCCGCGAGGTCATCAACAGCCTGCGCCTCGGCCGTACGGCCAACGTGAAACGCGTCAAGCGGGCCGTCCAGTCGATCGTCGACCAGGTGCTCAACAACGAGTCGTCGCTGCTCGGTCTCACGACGCTGCGGGACTACGACGAATACACCTTCGTGCATTCCGTGAACGTCTGCATCTTCTCGGTCGCGCTCGGCCGCAAGCTCGGTCTCACGAAGGTCCAGTTGTACGACCTCGGCATGACGGCCTTGTTTCACGACGTCGGGAAGTCACGCGTCCCGCTCGAGGTGCTGAACAAGGAAGGCGGCCTCACCGAGGACGAGTGGCGCATCCTCCAGGCCCACCCCTGGCTCGGCCTGCTCACGTTGTTCGGGTTGCGCGGCTACGGCGAGATCCCCTACCGTGGGATGGTGGTGGCGTTCGAGCACCACATGAAGACCGACCTCACCGGGTACCCGAAGTCGATTCGGCCCCGCACCCTGTCCATCTTTTCCAAGATCGTGGCGGTGGCGGACGGCTTCGACGCGGCCACCAGCAGGCGCGTGTACCAGACCGTACCCATTCAGCCCGACCAGGTGCTGAAGGAAATGTGGGAGAATCCGCGTCGCGGCTACGATCGGGTGGTGGTCAAGGCGTTCATCAACCTGATCGGGGTCTATCCGGTGGGCACCTGCGTCATCCTGGATACGTACGAAGTCGCGCTGGTGCATGCGGCGAACCCGGACGTGAGTTTCGTGCACCGCCCGGTGGTGCGGGTCGTCGCCACCCCCGATGGCGCGATCCTGCAGCCTGGGGCCCTCGCGGATCTGGCCGAGCGCGATGCGCAGGGAAACTTCCCGCGCACGATCATCAAGGTGACCGACCCGGCCAAGTACGGCATCAACGTCAGCGACTACTTTGTCTGACCGTCCCTCCCCCATCGCCCGAGCCTTCGGCGCCGCCCGCGCCCAGGGTCGGGCGGCGTTGATCCCCTACTTCACCGCCGGCTATCCCACGGCCCCGGTCTGCCGCGACGCCCTGCGCGCCGCTGCCCGCGCCGGTGCCGATATCGTAGAGGTCGGCATCCCGTTCAGCGATCCGTTGGCGGACGGTCCCACCATTCAACGCTCCACCCAGACCGCGCTGGAGCAGGGGATGACGGTCGCGGGCGTACTCGAGCTGGTGCGGGACGCGGCGCTCGACCGGCCCGTCGTCCTGATGACCTACCTCAACCCCGTGCTCGCCTACGGTGTGGAGCGCTTCCTGGCGGACGCAGCGGCGGCCGGGGCGAGCGGACTGCTCTGTACCGACCTTCCCGGGGGCGCCGACCTCGCCCTCGACCGTGCGGTCGCGGCGAGCGCGCTGGACCTGGTTCGCCTCGTCGCGCCGACCACGCCCGACGAGCGTCTGCCCGGTGCCCTGGCCGGTGGTGGTGGCTTCGTCTACTTCATCTCGCGTCTCGGTGTGACCGGGGCTCGACCCGACGCCCCGCCGGACCTCGAGCGCCACATCCGGCGGCTGCGAGTCGTGACTCAGCTGCCGATCGCGGTCGGCTTTGGGATCGGCACGCCGGCGCAGGCCGCGGAGGCGGCACGCTGGGCGGACGGCGTCGTAGTCGGCAGCGCGTTGGTGGATGCGCTGGGGACGGGTGGGTTGGCGGCGGTGGAACGGCTGCTCGCGGGATTGTCGGGCGCACTGCAGGTAAGAGGCGCCGCGTGAATTTCCAGCGATTCGTGCAACTGTACGGGCGGGGAATCGCCGTGGTCGGGCTCCTCCTGCTCGCGGTGATCGTCGTTGTGGATCCGCGGTGGACGCATCAGTGGATCGAAATCCTCGTGATGTCCCTTGCCTGCACGGTGTTGCGGGGCCAGACGGTGCGGCTGTCGAAATACTCTTACCTCAACCAGACGGCGGTGGTGAGCCTGGCGGGCAGTTTGCTCGTCGGCCTGCCCGCGACCGTGCTTGCGGTGGCAATCGGAACCCTCCTCGCCGACTGGGTGTGGTTGCGCAAGACAGTGTGGGCGGCGGTGATCAACCTCGCCCGCGAGACGATCGCGTTGACCGGATCCTACGGGATCTACGCGGCGATCCTGGCGATCTCTGGAGTGGCGGATCCGGGGTTGCACGTCGCCACGATTCCAGCGGCGTTCTTCTACGCGCTCGCCTACTTCGTGTTCAGCCGCTGGTTGTTCTATCTGAGCCTCCTGATGCGGGGCAAACTCGAGCAGAGCGAGCAGCTCCTCATCATCCGCTACGAGGTGATCTCGTACTTCGGCACGATGGGCGCGGTGGCGACGAGCGTGAGCGCGGTGATCGCGTGGCCGCCGGTCACCTGGCTGTTCGTGGCGGCCGCCCTCGCGGCATTGGGCCAACTGTTGAAGCAGATGCTCGAGGAGGCGATCTCTGCCGAGGAGCTGAACAAGATCCACGCGATCGAATCGGTGATCACGAGCAACATCAGCCTGCACGATTCCTTCCAGCGCATCGAGCGGCTGGCGCATCGGCTGGTGGACTGGGGCGACCTGCGGATCTACCGGCGCACGGAAGAGGGCTTGAAGCTCGCGTATCGCAGCGCCATCGGTCGGCCGGAACGGGGTGAGCCGACCGCCGACGTGGCTGCGCTCCGCGGGCAAGTCGTGGCCAACGGGGAGACGCTGGTGATCAGCGATGTGATACGCGACAAGCGGGTGGCCGACGTCCCCGTGGAAGTCCAGAGCCTGGTGTTGGTGCCGCTGCGGTTCGGGGATGCCGTGATCGGCACCCTCGAGCTCGAGCACCATAAGCGAAAGGCCTATCGGCGGAAAGACATCGTCACGATCGCGACGTTCGCCAACCAGCTGGCCACCGCGATCCACATCAACGACCTACGGCGTCCGATCGTGGAGACGCTCGACCGCATGACGCTCCAGCTCAGCACCATCGGGAAGGCCGCGGTCTCGCTGCGCGACGTGTCGCGCGCGGTGGCCTCCTCCACCGCGGCGATCCGCAGCGCCGCGACCATTGAAGAGGCCGAGGTGTCCGGCGGTCTCGAAGCGACCGACGCGCTGGCGCAGGTTTCGCGCCGGGTCGTCGAAGACGGGGCGGAAGCGGCGCAAGCGTCGACCGCCGCGAGCGATGCCGCCAGCCGCAATCGCGAGCGGGTGAAGGATGCGCTCACCCGGCTCGTCGCCCTCAAGGCATTCGTCGGCGAGAGCTCGGGCAAGGTGCAGCAGCTGGGGGCGATGAGCCGGCGGATCACCGGGTTCATCGCGTCGATCCGCGAATTCTCCGAGATGACGAACCTGCTGGCCCTGAACGCCGCGATCGAAGCGGCGCGCGCGGGTCGACATGGCAAAGGGTTCGCGGTGGTGGCCGAAGAGGTGCGGCGCTTGGCCGAGCAGAGTGCGGAGGCGGCGGCGGAAGCGGGCGGCCTGGTGGGGGACATCCACCGCCAGGTTGGCGAGGTGGTGGAGCAGATGCGGCGCGGGCAAGTGAATGTCGCGGGGGTCGAGGAGCTGTCCTCGGATGCGCTCGAGGCGCTCGAGGCGATCGTCCGGGCGACCGCCTCGGCCACGGGGCACGCGCAGCGCATCGCGGCGGCGGCCGGGGAGCAGGACGACGCCTTCGGCCGGCTGCGCCAGCGGATCAGTGCCGTCGCGGCGATCTCGCTGCAGAACCGGGAGGAAGCCGAAGGCGTTTCGGCGCGCGCCGGGGAAGCGGCGATGGGGCTCGGCAATCTCGAAACCGCGACTCGGGAGCTGGAGGAGGTGGCGTCGCGCCTCCGCGATCTGACGCGCGGCTTTGCCAGTCTCGACTAGCCCACTAGCATTCCCTGCATGCGACAGCTCGAGCGAGTGTACGTGGCGCTGGGCTCGAACATGGGCGGCCGCACCGCCCATCTCGCGTATGCCCGGCTCCGGCTGTCCACGCTGCCCCACACCCATCTGGTCGCGGCGTCCCAGATCGAGGAAACGGCCCCGCTCGGACCCGTGGCGCAGGGCCCCTACCTCAATCAGATGGTGCTGCTCGTGACGGCGCTCGAACCGATGGAGCTGCTGGCGCATTGCCGCGCCATCGAGACGGTGCGCGGGCGCGAGCGGCACGAGCGCTGGGGTCCCCGGACGCTCGATCTGGACATCGTGCGGTTCGGCGACCGCGCACTTGACACCCCGGAGCTCACCATTCCCCATCCCGAGCTTCCCCATCGTGACTTCTGGCGCCGTGAGCTGGCCGAGCTCGACGCCGTGGCCCCGAGTGCGCATGCCTGACACCGTACATCCCGTGACGACCCACGAGCTGCTGCGCATGAAGGCGCAACACACGCCCATCGTCATGCTGACCTGTTACGACGCGTTGTTCGCCCGGTTGCTGGACGGCGCCGGCGTAGACGTCTTGCTCGTCGGAGACTCGGTCAACCAGGTGCTCGCCGGCGCCGACTCGACCCTGTCGGCGACACTCGACCAGATGATTTATCACACCCGCATGGTGCGGCGCGGCACGCAGCGGGCGCTGGTGGTGAGCGACCTGCCGTTCCTCACGTATCAGGTGTCGCGCGACGAGGCGATCCGGAACGCGGGCCGGGTGATGGCCGAGACGGGGTGCCACGCGGTGAAGCTCGAAGGCGGGGTAACCATCGCCCCGACGGTCCATGCCCTGGTGGACGTCGGGATCCCGGTGATGGGGCACATCGGGCTCACTCCGCAGTCCGTCCACGCGTTGGGGGGATACCGGGTGCAGGGCAGGGACGAGGTCACGGCGCAGCGGCTCAAGAACGACGCCACGGCGCTGGAAACCGCTGGGGCGTTCGCCGTCGTGCTCGAGCTCGTTCCCACCCCGCTCGCCGCCGAGATCACCAAGTCGCTCACGATCCCCACGATCGGAATCGGCGCGGGGCCCTCCTGCGACGGGCAGGTCCTCGTGCTGCACGATATGCTGGGGTTGAACGACCGGTTCAGCGCCAAGTTTGTGAAAAAATACGCGTCGCTGGCGGAGGCGGTGCGTACGGCAGTGACGGCGTTCGGCACGGAGGTGCGGGAGGGGCGTTACCCGGACCCGGAACACTCGTTTCCGCAGTGAGCGCGCCTGCCGCGCGGCCGGGGACCCTACCACATCGTGGGGTCCCCGGTTTCTTTTCTCCGGTGCTCGCGCTCACGACGGTCGCCGAGATACACGCCTGGTCCCGCGGCGCGCGGTCGCGCGGCCAGCGCATCGGCTTCGTGCCGACCATGGGATTCCTCCACGAGGGACACCTGCGCCTCCTCGACCGAGCCCGCGAGCTGGCCGACGTTGTCGCGCTGAGCATCTTCGTCAACCCGCTCCAGTTCGGGCCGGGTGAGGATTTCAACCGCTACCCCCGCGATCTCGAGCGGGATCGCGCCGTGGCCGAGGAGCATGGCGCTGACTGCGTCTTCGTCCCGGCGACCAACGAGATGTATCCGGCGGAGCCGCTGGTGCGGGTCTCCCCCGGCCCTATGGCCGAGGTGCTCGAGGGCGCGGCCCGGCCGGGGCACTTTGCCGGCGTGCTCACCGTAGTCGCGAAGCTGTTCCACCAGGTGGAGCCGGATGTGGCGGTATTCGGGCGCAAGGACTACCAGCAAGCGATGCTGGTGCGCCACATGGCGCGCGACCTCGGGTTTCCCCTCGACATCGAGGTGGCCCCGACCGTGCGCGAGCTCGACGGCCTGGCGCTCTCGTCCCGGAACGCCTACCTGACGTCGGATCAACGTCGCTCGGCCCTCGTGCTGTTCCGTTCGTTGCGCGAGGTCGAGCGCGCCTGGCGGGTCGGCGAGGCGGATCCGGCGACGCTACGGCGGAGGGGCCTCGAAGCGCTGGTTGCTCCGGATGTGCATCCTGAGTACTTCGCGCTCGTCGACGGCGGGCTCGGGAACGTCGATCGCGTCACCCAAACGACGGTGGCGCTCGTCGCCGCGCGCGTGGGGACGACCCGGCTCATCGACAACGTGGTTCTGGGTGAAGGCGTCGGAGCCGATCCTGCGGTGCGCGGCTAAGTATGCTGCCGTCCTGGGCCATCGTCACGCCGGAGCGCCGGGCTCACATCGAGCGCGTTGTCCGACTGCTGGCGGATTGGGCCGTCTCGCTCGACGTGCCCTCCGGGGAAGGCGAGCGCTGGCTCCGCGCCGGCTGGCTGCACGACGCGCTGCGAGATGCCCCAGCCGCCACCGAGATCGATCACGGGCCGCTGTGCGCCGACCGGCTGATCCGTGAAGGGGAACGAGATCAGGGCGTGCTCGACGCCGTGCGCTACCACTCTCTGGGCCACACCGGGTGGGACGCGGTCGGACGCATGCTCTATCTCGCCGACTATCTCGAGCCGGGGCGGACGTTCGACGCCCCGACCCGGACGGTCCTGCGCGGCCGCATGCCGGCCGAACGGGACGCGGTCCTGCGTGATGTCGCGCGTCGCCGCATCGAATGGATCGTGCGCTCGAACTGGTGCCTGAAACCGGAGACCGTGGCCTTCTGGAACGCGCTCGTCTCGGCTTGATCGTTGGGCTGATCGCCCTTGCAGCCTGCCACCATGGCGACGACCGGCCTGCGTTCGGTGTCCCGGGCGAAGACGGCCCACGCATCGTAGTGGAAGTCCTCAACACCACGGGCCGGGTCGGATTGGCCCGCACCGGCACCCGCGTGCTGCGCCGGGCGGGCATCGACGTCGTCAATTACGGCAACGCGTCCGACCCTGATCGAGCCGACTCGACGCGGATCCTCGTCCGGCGGGGCGACCGGGGAGCCGGGGAGCGAGTCCGG
>JBGPIW010000093.1:0-7927 GCA_041485045.1 Gemmatimonadota bacterium
GTGGTTCACGTCGGCGCTCGTCACCTGAAATTCGACGGGCTGTCCGGCTGCGACGGTGTCGCGACTCAGCTGCCAGGTCCACTGCGTGCCCGTGACCTGAACGACTTGGGTGACGCCGTCGCCCTGTGGGTAGGGGAGTCGACGCAGGGTAAAGGCGAGGGCCACAACGGTGAGGACCGCGAGCGCCCAAAACAGCCTGGGACGCCAGCTCGTGGCGCGTTTGGCGATCGCCTCGTAGTCCGCGGTCGCGGAGGCGGTCGCAATGACTCGCAGAAAGATCGCCGCGAGCACCACGACCAGGACCACGGTGACCAGCCAGGCGGTCAGCTGCGGCATCGGACCTCTCTCGGGCAGGGTCGTTTTTTTTTAGGACGTGCTAATGTGGCTGGCGCCGGTGAGACCGGCAAGCGAGTTCAGGCCCGGCGCTCCCCCAGCAGCTGATAGAAGCGCCCGAACACCTGGATGCCGTCCCACAGCTGCTTGAGGTCGAGTTTTTCGTCGGGAGCGTGCAGCCGGTCATCGGGCAGGCCGATGCCGGTGAGCAGGACGGGAGCCCCTTCCCGGCCGAGCGCCGGCACGACGGGGATCGACCCGCCGGCCCGCGCGGGGACCGTGCCACGGCCCACCACTTCACGGAACGCGCGATCGAGCAGGGCGAAGGACGGATGGTCGATCTTCACGCGAGCGGGGTCGGCGCCGTGGATGAAGCGGAGAGTCGCCGTCACATACGCCGGTGCGAACCGTTTCACCGCCGCGGCCAGCTGCCGCTCCACGGTCCGCATTTTCTGATTCGGCACGAGCCGCAGACTGACCTTGGCCACCGCTTCGGCCGGGATCACAGTCTTGGCTCCCGCCCCCGTAAAACCGCCCATGATCCCGTGGATCTCGAAGGTCGGCAGCGCCCACAGCCGCTCGAGGACCGAGTGGCCCTTCAGTCCCGTGAGGGCCTTGGCCTGGACGCGACGCTTGAGGAAGTCCTGTTCCTTGAACGGGAGCGCCTTCCAGGCCGCGCGCTCGCGGGCGGAGGGCGCCTTCACGGCGGTGTAGAGACCCGGAATGTTGATCCGGCCGTTGGGGCCTTTGAGACGAACCAGCAACCGGCACAGCTCCTCGTGCGCGTTGGGCGCCGCGCCCCCGTACTCGCCGGAATGCAGATCGTGCTTCGCGGTGCGGACGGCGATTTCGGCGTAGCACATGCCTCGCAGCGACGTGTACACGGCGGGCCATCCCGGCGCGACGTAGGACATATCCGCGACAAGCGCGACGTCCGCCCGTGTACGCTCCGGCTCGCGCCGCAGCAGGTCGAACAGGACCTTGCTGCCGAACTCTTCTTCGCCTTCGATCAGGAAGCGGAAGTTGACGGGCGGCACGCCGAGCGCTTCGATCGCGCGCAAGAGACAGAACACCTGGCCCTTGTCGTCCGCGCTGCCGCGGGCGTAGATCCGTCCATCACGCACCGACGGCTCAAAGGGAGGCGACGTCCATTCGTTGACGGGATCGGGGGGCTGGACGTCGTAGTGGCCGTAGATGAGCAAGGTCGGCGCCCCCGGGACCTCGGGGCCGACACCCCACACCACCGGATGCGTGTCGCTGCCGAGCAGCTGCACGTCGCGGCACCCGAGCCGTCGCAGATCGCGGGCCACCCACTCGGCCGCGCGCCGGCAGTCGGCGTCGTAGGCCGGCAGCGTCGAGATCGATGGGATACGGAGGAATTCTGTGAGCTCGCGGAGCCATCGTTCCTGATCCATGGGCGACAATCTAGTGAGGGGTGGGCGCGGCTAGCCAGCGCACGGGCGACGGGTAGATTAGCGGGCCATGCGCACGACGGCGTCGTTCAGACTGTTCCCCGATGCGCCGAGCGAGCGCGCGATGGCCCGCGCTCGGTGGCTGGCGCACGAAGGGCGCATCGACGACGCCGAGGCGGCGTACCGCGACGTGCTCACCCGCCATCCCGATTTCAAGCCTTGCTGGGCCGAATACTTCGAGCTGTTGCGGGACCAGGGCCGCACGACAGATGCGTTGCGCCTGGCCGAAGCCGCACAGGCGCAGTTTGCGGACTCCGCGTTCCCCCTGGCGCTGGTTGGCGCCGCCCTCCTCGAGCTGGGGAGGTACCGCGAGGCGCTGGGCGCGCTCGAGCGCGCCGCAGAAGCCGATCCGGACCTGGGACTCGTGTGGCATGAGCTCGGCCTTGCGGCCTACCGGCTCGGCGACCGCAGTCGCGCGTTGTTGGCCCTCGACCGCGCATTCGCGCTGGAGCCGCACGGAGAAACGCTCAAGCTGCGCGGCCGGATCCTGCGGGACGCCGGGCGCTTTCAGGCCGCAGAGGTGGCGTTCGAAGCGGCGGCCCAGGCGGCCGAGCACCCCGACCAACGCCGGGCAGCGGAACGCGAAATCGCGGCGACGCAGCGCTACGCCGCGTACGCGCCGCGCAAGCCTGAGGAGCTGCAACCGGCGGAGGCCTGGTTCGCCGAGACCGGCGCGACGGTGCTGGCCCCGCGGTCGGGACCGGTGGCGCCGGGCGACGAGGCGTTGGTCCGGGCGTTCGGTGAGCTCGCCGAGGACGCCGGCTGGCGCTTCGGCCAGGTCGTCGCGATCGGCCCCACGCTGCCGATCTGGAAAATCCTCGCGGACCTGGTGGACGCCCCCCTGGTGGCGCGGAGCGCCTTCGACCCCGTCGCCATCCCTTTGTTGGCCGCCCTGCGCCCGCTGCCGCCCGATACCGGCTGGGGTGAGTGTGCGGCTGCGATCGCCGAGCGGGGTTCCGGGTTGGTATTCACCGTCGAACACCCCGCCGAGCCCGAGCCGGAGGCCGTCGCCACCGACGTCACCGGAGCCCTCACGGCCGGGGGCGTTCGGGCGAGCGCGATTCCGGTCGTCGCCCGTGCGCTCGCCGACGTCGAGCATCCTGCATCCCGGCTCGCCACCCGCCTCCTGAAGTTCGGCTGATCCTCACCCGGCATGACCGACATCTCCCCACCAGTCATGTCGGGCAAGGCGATCGCCCGGAACCAGTTCGATCGCGCGGCGGACCTGGTCGGGCTCGAGAGTTACATGCGCCGCATCCTCACCGCCCCGTTCCGCGAGGTGCAGGTCGAAATCCCGGTTCGGATGGACGATGGGCGCATCGAGGTGTTCACCGGCTACCGCATTCAGCACAACGGCGCCCGGGGACCCTGTAAGGGCGGGATCCGCTACCATCCGCACGCCGATCACGATGAAGTGCTGGGTCTGGCGACGATCATGACCTGGAAGACCGCGCTCATGGATATCCCCTTCGGGGGCGCCAAGGGCGGCGTGGCGGTCGACCCCCGCAAGCTCTCGCCGCTCGAGCTGGAGCGGCTCACCCGGCGATTCACGCAGCGGATCTCCATCGTCCTCGGACCCTACCGCGACATCCCGGCGCCCGACGTCAACACCAACGCCCAGGTCATGGCCTGGATCCTGGACGAGTATTCGAGCCGCCAGGGCTACACACCCGCCGTCGTGACGGGCAAGCCGGTGGCACTCGGCGGCTCCCTGGGACGCGACGAAGCCACAGGCCGCGGGGTGATGTACGTGATGATGGAATACGGCCGGGACTTCGGGATTCCGCTCAAAGGCAGCCGGGTCGTGATCCAGGGGTTCGGCAACGTAGGCGGGCATCTGGCACGGCTGCTGGTCGCCGAGGCGGGCGCCATCGTGATCGGAGTGAGCGACGTGGATGGGGGGATCGTCAACGAACGCGGTCTCGACGTTCCGGGACTCCTGGCCCACACCGGGGAACGGCGGCCGCTCTCCTCGTGGCGTGGCGGCGGGGCGATCACCAACGACGAACTGTGGTCGGTCAAGTGCGATTGGCTGGTCCCGGCGGCCCTGGGTGGCGTCATCACACGCGAGACGAACGCGCAAACGATCGATTGCCGGGTGGTGGTCGAAGGGGCGAATGGACCGACGACCCCGACCGCCGATTTGATCCTCGCCGAGCGCGGCATCGCCGTGATCCCGGACTTCCTTGCCAACGCGGGCGGGGTGACGGTCAGCTACTACGAGTGGGCGCAGAACCTGCAGCAATACCGCTGGTCACACGAAAAAGTGAACGACGAGCTGCGGACGACGATCACCAAGGCTTACAGCGCCGTTCGGGACCTGGCGAAGGAGCGTGCAGTCACCTTCCGCACCGCGGCGTACGCGATCGCCCTGCAACGCGTCGCGGAGGCGGAGCGGCTGCGCGGGAACTAGTCCACCCCGGGTCCCCCGCGAGAATACAGCGCCCGGTACGGATCGCCGTCGGGCTGGGTGAAGACCCGGAGCTGCACCGCGCGGATCGTCTCCGCGAGGTTCCCGGCGCTGGCCGCGTACAGCTCGTCGAACAGGTTGAGATTCTGCCGGTAGATGCGCTGGGCGATCACCACCGCATTGTTGAGTGGCGCCTGCGCGAACCACCGCCAATCGTAGGTCTCCAGGTTTTGGCCCACCGGGCCAGTAAGCTGATCGCGGGCCCACCCGAACAGCGTCCGCCGGGCCGACTCCACGGCCGCCGGCGTGGTGGTCTCGGCGTAGGCGGAATCGAGCCGCCGCGCCAACTCCGCCCAGAATACATCCAGCGTCCGTTCGTCACCCCAGCGCGCGGCGGCGCGCCGGGCATCCGTCGAATCGCCCCGCATCCGGAAGAACGCCTCCGCCCCGCGGTATCCCACAAAACTCGCGAAGCTCTCATTGAACGGCGTCTGACTTTTCACGTACAGCGTGTTGTGGGCCAGCTCGTGAATCACGGTCGCCACGAGCTCCATGCTGTCGCGCTCCGTCGCGGTGGAGAACAACGGATCGGAGAAATACCCGAGAGTGGAGAACGCGCCCGCCGGCCGGAGATAGGTGTCGTAGTGCTCCTGCTGGAGCTCGGCGACGGCCGAGCGCGCCAGACTGGGACTGAAGAATCCCTTGTACGGGACTACGCCGACGATCGGGTAGGTCCAGGTGTAGGGCCGCAGACGGTCGCGCCAGGCGCCGGACAACACGAGCAGGAGCGTGTCACGTCCGACATCCACGTAGGTCGTATAGGTCTCCCCGACCGCGAGCCGCAAGGAGTCGGCGGCGAAGGCGCGCGCGGCGAGGACGAGGCGTAGCCGCTGGCGCAGCCCTGGCGCGAGCGACGAGTCCGCGACCAGCGTGGCGATCGGTCGCCGTTTGAGCAGGATGCGCGCTTCCTCGAAGCCGGCCCGGGCCAGGTAACGGGCGTCGGCCGAGACGACGAGCGCGACCACGATCGCAGCCGGGACCCCGAGCGCCACTGCGGCCGCGAGTCGCTTCAGCACGCGCCCCCAGCGCGGGCGCCGCCGCTCCACTAAGGCGCCCATCGAACACCGATGCGGTGCGCGCCGCCGCCCACGAGCGCGAACCCCTGATAGGCGTAGTCCAGGTGCAAGCGACGCAGCTCCACCCCGCCACCCACCGTCCAGCGGGAAGCCGCGCTCACGGGCGAGCGCGTCACAAACCCCACGCGGCCGACCAATCCCACGCCACGTGTGACCACGCCGCCTTCCACCCCGGTGGCGAGCTGGGCCGGCGACCTCGCGGGCCATTGCCCCTCCACCGTCGTCAGGAGGCGATACGTCCCCTCGGGATCCACGTAGTTCATCGTGAGGCCGGCACGCGTGCGGCGGGGCAGACGCGCGCCCTGGGCTGCGGGGCCGAAATCGCCACCGAGGTTCTGGATACTCACGCCGAGCGCCATGATATCGAAGACCGCGACCGCGAGCCCCACGTCACCCGCCCAGGCATCCGCGGACCAGTCGCCGATCTGCATCCGCCCGTACTTCACCGCGCCGCCGAGCGCGAGAAACCCGCGGCGGTACACCAGCCCCGAGGTCGCGAGCAGGTCGGTCGAGGTGAAGCTTGCCCCGGTCGGCGTCCCGCGCCGCCCGCTGCTCGCGGAATCGGGCACGATCACGGGCTCCGAGCCGTAGTCCAGCGCCTGCGCGCCGAAACCCCAGGCGACGTGACCGGTGCGGACCGCGATGGCGGCAGCGCTGTACGTCGTCCCGGCGAGATAGGGCTCGACCGACGCTTCGAGCGCAAGGTGATGGATCGCGGCGATCCCCGCCGGGTTCGCGAACAGCGCTCCGGCATCGCCGATCAGCGCGACGCCCGCACCGCCCAGCCCCGCCGAGCGCGTCGATCCGGGAAGGGCGGGAACCGCGCCGCCCCCCGATTGGGCGCGCAGACCCGGAACGACGACGGCGAGGAGCACCGCCACGGCCAGGCGCCCTCCCCGGCGTCGCACGGTCCTACTGGATTCGGATGACGTTGAGCTGCGGCACGAATGTCGGCGACAACGCGTTGCCACCGGGTCCGGAGAACAACAGGTTGAACCCCGGGCCCGACGGGGGCTGGAACGCCAACGCGTACCACGCCGATCCCGCCCGGAGCGAGCCGCTCAGCGACACCGCATTCCCGGCCGAGTCTGGAGGCGTGAGGGGGAACGGCTTCGCGAACGGACAGGGCGGCCTGAACTTGAAGCACTGAGCGTTCAGGAGGGGAAAGGTCGTCCGGAATCGCCACGACTTGTAGCGCAGCTCGGGCGGCGCGGTGAACCCAGGGAGGTCGGAGACGTAATTTGCCAACGCCCACCGCCCGACCACGGTCGCGAACGACGTTCCCGTCGCCGCCTCGATGCCCGCCCCACCGACGAGGTTGGTCAGCTCGAGCGAGCGGGTAAACGCGGCGATGGAGGCGAACGAAGTGTCCGCCGCGTACTGGTCGGCCAGATAACGCACGAAGAGCCACGCAGCGCCCCGTTCGGCCAGGGTCCCGATCCCCGCGGAGAAGGCGAGGAAATGGGTGCCGCTCGAGTCCAGGTACTCGTAGGAGTTGAGCAGGTCGCCCAGCACGAAGTCGGAGAAACTCGAATCGTCGCCCGGCAGGAAGCTCCGACCGCCCAGCTCCTCGGCGAAATGCGACATGCCTTCGTCGAGCCACGTCACCTGCGGCTGTCCGCTCCGTACCAGCACGTGCTGGTTGTAACTGATCATGTGCTGGAATTCGTGAACGAAGGTCACCGGAACCAAGGACTTGAGGCGGGCCACGCTGTGCGCGCACGACAACGTGCTGTCCCGATCCGCGACGATCGAATAGAACACCTCGCCGTTGTTGAACTGCGACGCGAACGCCGGGTCGATGTCCGCACCGAAGAAGAACCCCGCGACAAACCCCTGCGTCTGACACTGCTGTTTCGTCACCAGCTTGTTGACGATGTTCGTCATCAGGACGGCGACTACCGTGTTGCCGTCGATGTCCGATTCCCGGCCGAAGGCCGTGGTGTCGATCGCGTAGAGGCGCGTGTCGAACTGCGCCCCCAGCGCATCGAAATCCGTCTGGGTGAGGCCGTTCGTCGGCGCGTTGTTGTCCACATAGATGGCCAAGTGCCCGCTGACGACCTTTGCCGTCGCGAGGACCGTCGCGACCGTGGTGCAGTCGAGCTTGGAGCACACCTTGAAGGAGCGCGTGTCCCCGACGTTGGGCGGCAGTCGCAACGCCGGGCCGCTTGGCGCTGGGCGCGGCGCCGCCAGCCGGAGGCCGGCGAAATGAGTCCGCTCCTGCTGGCGCAGGAAGTCGTGGAATTGATCGCCCAGCTTCAGATTGCGGCTCGCGCTCGCTTCTCCCTGCGAAGCGGCCAGAGCCGGATGCAGCGTGTCGCCAACGAGGATGAACGGCAGGGTGGCCCCTTCGACATCCGTGGCGATCTGCGGAGCCAGCAGGTAGCGCGCCGAGTCCGTGATCGACGCGTTCCCGGGGAAGATCAGACACCCACCGTTGGCGAGCGGCGGAATCGACTGGTAGGCGCCCACACTCAAGGTCACCGGCTGACCCGCCGCGGTGTTGCACGCCGGCGTTGGCTTCGGTTGGGTGCTCCCACTTCCGCACGCCGCGGCCACGAGCGCACCCGACGCCA
>JBGPIW010000094.1:0-7865 GCA_041485045.1 Gemmatimonadota bacterium
CGCCAGTCGGTCAGCCACTGGGAACTCGCCGGCAATCCCGGCGATGGCGCCGGGAACGACGCGGGACCCCTGGTCTTTCAGATCGCAGACACCAACCACTGGTCCCCCGTAGAGGTGTAGCGCTGCGCCCCTCGCTGTTCGAACGAGGCGTACGCGGATTTCCGGGGCCACCTCGATGGTGGACAACTCGTTGTGGAATCCCACGAAGATCTCACCATCGTCGAGCAGCACAGCCGATCGCGAGTAGCGAATGCCCAGGCCGAAGGCCATCCGACCGAACCGACGGTCCAGGCGGAATGTCAGGGCCGGCGAGTTGGCAGGTCGAAATGATCCGCCTGCACCTCCGCTGCTGGTGTCGCGCGAGGTCCCCCCGTAGGCGGCTCGCTGCGCTTCGAGCGTGATTCCCCATTGGGCGGCCGCAGCGCTCGACAACGAGCCGCTGAGGATCGCCGCCACAACCATCACAGAGCCGGATGAGGGGTGTTTCATCTAGCGCATCTCCAGGCTGAGCCATCCATGGGTGACATTGTTCTGGCCCTTCACGATCCAGTTGAAGCCGGGATAGAACGTGCCGATCACCTGGTCCTCGATCGCCGTCCCGATCAAGTCATCGTTCGTCTTGATGAAGGAGGCGAGCAGTGCGAAGATGTCTCGCAACACCTTCGCCGCCTTGTAATACTTGACGGTTGAGATCGTGGTATCGCGGCCCCCGGTTCTCTTCGCGTAGACGCTGTCGACCACTTTGAAAATCCGGCTCAGGTCATCCTTGTTCGTGATGATCTTACAGGCCGTGTCGTCATCCTCCAAGGCAAGCACGCGCACGCTCTGCCCCGGATGCGCTGCCTTGTAACTGTCGAGCTGCGTCTGGCTGAACAAGAGCACGCTGCCAGTCCAATCGTTGCTGTTCTGATCGAACGCGTACGGCGCACCGGCGTGCTCCCCGGCGCATTGGTAGTCGGTCAGCGAGTCCGAGGTCCCAGCCTGGCCGAGAATGTGCACCTCATATTCGGGGTTGCCTTTCAACCAACCCTCATAATCCCCGTCAAAATGCGCCTTGGTCATGAACAGGCCAATCGGGCCGGACGTCCCGCCACCCCCACCCCCCCCCGAGCAATCGAGGCATATCAATCGCGACGGGGTGTTGAAATCCGTTTCGACGGGGACGACCGCGATGACAGGAGTCGCCGGCGGTTCGTCGGGACTGAGCAGCGTGCGCCGGCCGTCGGGAGAGAAGGCCACTGGGGCCTCTCGGTCGGCGAGCGCCGTAGCCACGAGCACCCGGTCGTCGCCGTTCCATGCAGCGCGCTGCGCGGGGACCGGCAGGTACACTTCGAGCGGGATCGCGGCGCCGGCCTCCTGGTCCACGTCGGCTTCGGTGGTGCCATTCAGCTCCGCGAGGTCGCGCGACGCACGGCGGCCATCCGCCGCGAGGAACCGCTGCAGCTGGATCTTGTGCTCGGGAAACGGCGAAGCGTCGAGCTGTGCTTTCACGTGCGCGCGAAACGCGGGGTTGCGCAGCGCCCCGGCGAACATCCGGGCCAGACGCTCGGGGCGTTGCGAGCCGTTCGCGGGCGCCGCAGCGGCCGCGGAGTCCGGCCCGCCGGGCCCCGTGACGATGGCGGTTGGTCGGTCCACGCACGCCGTCGTGGCCGCCAGCACCACGCCATAGGCCAGAAGAGGGTGAGTACGTAGCATCGTTCACTCCTTGCTCGGGTGGGTCCCGGCGCACACTGGGCGTCGGGGGCGACAACCTGCATGCGCGCCCGAGCCCGTGTGTCGTCCGAATCACCCGTCGCGCGCCGAAAATGCGCGTCACGCCTCCCCGGCCCGCCCGGCCCGGTGTAGTTTCCCCGCTCGATGCTGCTTCTTCTCGGCCTCCTGGCCCTCAAGGACTCCCTGGCAGTTGCCTCGGGCGACGCGTTGCGGCGCGATTCTCAGCCGGTGACGCCCTACTGGCAGCAACAGGTCGCCTATCGCATCCGCGCCGCGTTGGACGAGCCCACTGGGGTGCTCACCGGGCACGTGCGCATCAGCTACGTGAACCGCTCGCCCGACACACTATCCGACTTCTACGTGCACCAGTACCTGAACGCCTTCCGCCCCGGCTCGCGCTGGAGCGCGGTGGATGCCGCCGAGGGACGGGTACGGTTCCAGCACCTTCAGGACCCCGACTACGCGTTCGAGCGCATCACTGCCACTACGGTGATGGGCGCCGAGTCGAAACCGGACTATCCGTTCGCCCCCGATTCGACCGTGGCGCATTGGCGGCTGCCACAGGCCTTGGTCCCGGGCGATTCGATGGTGGTGGAGATCGACTGGCAAGCCCGTCCGTCCACGTTGCCGCGCCGTCAGGGCCGCCGCGGCCGCCGCTTCGACTTCGCGCAGTGGTATCCCAAGGTCGTGGTGTTCGACCGCTACGGCTGGGAAGCCCACCCGCTCTATCCGGCGGGAGAGTTCTACGGCGAGTTCGCGACGTTCGACGTGACGCTCGACCTGCCGGAAGACCAGGTGATCGGCGCGACCGGAGTGCCGGTGTGCGGCGACCCGGGGTGGGAACACGCCCGCGCGATCCCCGCCGCCGCGGTGGACTACCAGCGCGAGTACTACGGCGCGGTCCCGAACGACTGCCCGCCCGCGGCCGCCGGGCGCAAGACCGTCCGCTTCCGCGCCGAGCAGGTGCACCACTTCGCCTTCTCGCTGAACCCGCAGTACGTCTACGAGCAGGGTCGCTACGGCGCTGTGGTGGTGCGCGTGCTCTACCAGCCGCCCGATACCGCAACCTGGGGCCATGGGATCGCGGTGCAACGCACCGCGACGGCGCTCGCGTGGCTCGACTCGCTGTACGGTCCCTTCGCCTGGCCGCAGCTCACGAACGTGCACCGCATCGAGGGCGGCGGCACGGAGTTCCCGATGATGGTCATGAACGGAGGGCCGTCGCAGGGACTGATTCTGCACGAGGTGGGTCACAACTACACGATGGGCATCCTCGCCAACAACGAGTGGCGCGAGGGGTGGCTCGACGAGGGCTTCACGAGCTTCCAGACGTCCTGGTACGAGGCGACGCACGGCGTCGCCGACGACTATGCGCCGCTCGAAGCGGGCATCCTGTTCGACGATCTGGACCGCTGGAGCCAGCCGGTGTCGATGGTGAGCGAGCGCTACCGCGACTTCTTCGTCTACAACGAGATGATCTACAACAAGGCGCAGCTGTTCTACGAGGAGCTGCGCTACGTGGTCGGCGACGACGCGATGCGGCGCATCCTGCGCACCTACTACGCCCGCTGGAAACTGCAGCACGTGGACGAGGACAAGTTCCGCACGGTGTGCGAGGAAATCTCGGGGCAGGACCTGGGGTGGCTGTTCGGCCAATGGCTGCACGGCACACCGCTCATCGACTATCAGCTGCAGCACGTCGAGCGTCGCCGCCTCCCGAACGGGCAATGGGGCGTGACCGTCACGGTGCGGCGCCTCGGCGACGGGTGGATGCCGGTCGAGATCGGGGACGAGCACCATATCTACGCCCGCGCCACCGGCCAGCCCGAAGTCGAGCGCGTCGAATTCACCGCCGACTCGGAGCCGCGCCGGCTGATCCTCGACCCGCGCGTGCGCGCGCACGACTGGAACATGCTGAACAACCGCGAGCCGCGCGGGCTGTTCCGCGCGCGCGGCGCGGGGACGCTCCGGCTCGACAATCCGACTCACGAGGTGGTGCGCCGCGATCGGGTGGCGATGGGATTGCTGCCGCTTGCCTGGTCGAACGACGCCGGCGGCGTCACGCTGGCGTTGCGCGCCCGCTCCAACTACCTCGGCCGTTTCGATCGCGGTCTCTCGCTGTGGAGTGGGGCCCTGCGTGGCGCTGCGACCAACCGGACAGGGGCCTACTTCCGTCTGGAGAATCCCGTGCGGCACCCGACCCCGCGCACCACGACCGCGATGGCCGCGTGGACCGTCGAAGGGCGGTCGGGGGTGCTGCTCTCGTGGGACCGGACCGACCAGCAGCGTTGGGTGGACCGCGCCGACCCGCATACCGGGTTCGACGCGCTGTGGATGGCCACGAACGACGTGACCTTTCTCGACCGGCGGTTGTGGGACGATGCCGGCACCGTGGAGGCCGGTCCGTGGATGTCGTCCACCTGGTCTGCGGGACAGACGGCGCTGCACGCCCGAGTGGGTGCCCGGGGCGGGGTCGTGTACCGCTATCCCGGTCCGGGGGTCGTCGCGACGAATCGCTACGACATGGAGGGTTTCCTGCGTGGGACAGCGGAGCTGTCCGCTCGTCGGCCGTTCTGGGCACGCATGCAGCTCGGCGTGCGAGTCTTCGCAGGCGGGTACCTGGCCCACTCGGCTCCGCCCCTGCAGCGCCGCATCTACGTGTCAGGGGCCGATCCCTACGCGACGTACACCAACCCACTGCTGCGCAGCCGCGGGGCGCTCCTCGTGCGGCCGGATTTTCACTACCAGGCGCCCGGGGACGCCAACCTGCGGGGCTTTGCTCCGGACCTGGGGGGGCGTTGGGCGGTCAGCGCGAACGTCGAGCTGACCCGCAGCCTGCTGACCCGCCGGAGTGGGGCGGTACGCAGCGTGGCGCTCGAGGCGTTCGGCGACGTGGGCGTCGTGGACTCCTCGGCGGTCCCATCGGCCGGCACCGGCGCCGCGGCCAAGTTATGGGACGCGGGGCTCGGCATCGTCTCCGCCCATCAGGTGGGCGACCTCACCTGGACGATGCGGTTCGAGCTGCCGCTACTCGTCAACCGGTGGGACTTCGCCGCCGACGCCCGCGCCGGTGATGACCGGGCGGCGTTCCGCTGGCAGGTGTCCCTGGAGCCGAGCTTCTGAGATGGCCCCCCCCCAGGACGCCGGGGACCGCCGGGCTTTTTTCCGCGATACCTTCGGGCGTCTGGCACGCGAGGTGGCCCGCCGCGCCGAGGCGCGCGTCGTGCAACGACGCTGGTTCCGGCCGCCCGGGGCGGCTCCGGAAATCGCGTTCCTCGCTTCGTGCACGCGTTGCGGGGCGTGCGTGGACATCTGTCCCGCCCACGCCATCCGCACGGCGCCGGCGGGCGCCGGGCTCGCGGCCGGCACGCCGATCCTCGAGCCATCGGTGCAAGCCTGCGTCGCCTGCGACGACATTCCTTGCGCCCAAGCCTGCCCCACGAGCGCACTGGTGGTGCCGGCCAACGGGTGGCTCGGCGTACGGCTCGGCGTGCTCACCCTGGATGTCGACCGGTGCATCACGTTTCACGGAGCGAGCTGCGGCGTGTGTGCCCGCTCGTGCCCGATCGGCGAACGGGCGCTGGCGATGGACCAGGGCGGCCACCCGGTGCTGAGGCCGGAGGGGTGCGTCGGCTGCGGGGTGTGCGTGACGGCGTGCGTGACGGCACCGTCGTCGCTGTCTTTGTCACTTGTCCCGGGGGATCCGTGAGCGAAGTCCCGTACCGGGTGGAGAAGCCGTGGGGGCACGAGCTGATCTGGGCGCGCACCGACCGCTACGTGGGGAAGATCCTGCACGTGGAAGCCGGCCATGTGCTGAGCCTGCAGTACCACGAGCGCAAGGACGAATCGATCTACGTCCTCGCCGGGGAGATCATCCTCCGGCTGCAAAAGGGTGAAACGCTGATCGAGCGGCGCCTGGGGCAGGGCGAAGCTTTCCACATCCATGCGACCCTGGTCCATCAATTCGAAGCAGTCGTGACGAGTGACCTGCTCGAGGCCTCGACACCGGAGATCGACGACGTGATCCGCCTCAAGGACCGCTACGGGAGAGCGCCATGAAAGTCATCGTCCCGCTCGCGGGTAAGGGGACGCGCCTCCTGCCGCTCACCAAGCGTGTGCCCAAGCCGCTGGTGCACGTCGCGGGCCGTCCGGTGATGGATTACGTGATGGACACGGTCGCGGGCTTCGATGTGGAGGAGCTGCTGGTCATCACGGGGCATCTGAAGGACGACGTCGAGCGCTACATCCGCACTCACTACCGGATCCCCGCGCGGTTCGTGGAGCAGCAGACGTTGGACGGCACGGCGGGCGCGATCAACCTGGCCCGGCCGTGGGTGGACGGCCCGGTGCTGATCATCTTCGTCGATACCCTGTTCGACGCCGACCTGTCGCTGATCCGCACGCGCGACGCCGACGGGATCCTGTGGGCGAAGGTGGTCGAGGATTACCAGCGGTTCGGCGTGATCGTGACCGATGCCGATGGGTACATGCGGCGCATCGTGGAGAAGCCCAGTACTCCGATCTCCAAGCTCGCGAACATCGGGCTGTACTACATCAAGGACTGGCGCACGCTGTTCGACGGCATCGCTCACGTCCTGGCCCAGCCCGCGGGGACGGGGGGCGAGTACTACCTCACCGACGCCTTCCAGCACATGGTGGATCGCGGGCGGCGGCTCTACACGGCGAGCGTCGGCGGATGGTACGACTGCGGGAAGGTGGATACGCTGCTCGAAACCAACGAGCATCTGCTGCGGAACGGGCGCGCGCTCTCTCCCGCGGCCCAGGGGGGGGTCACGATCCGGGAGCCGGTCCGCATCGAAGCGGGCGTGACCCTGCGGGACTGCACGGTCGGTCCCAACGTGACGATCGAGGGCGGCAGTGTGATCGAGGGGAGCACGATTGAGCACGCGATCCTGGGCCGCGATGTGCGGCTGCTCCACGCCCAAGTGAAGCGTTCGGTGATCGGGGACGGGCAGGTGATCGAGCACCGGAGCGTTTCGGACAGCGTCATGGACGCTGGGGAGCTTGCCCCGGCGAAGTAGGCCCGGCGAGCCTGTGCGCCGCTTGCCACCCGCCATACCTCTGACTAATGTCAGACATATGGTTGGCATCGCCCAAGTGAGGAGCTTCAACCGCGCCGTGACGCTCCAGGTCGGGGCACTGGAGGGGGGCTTTCTCGGGCGCGCGCGCTCGCTCGGCGCGTGCCGCCTCCTGTTCGAGATCGGCCCCGATGGTATCGAGATCCGACGGCTTCGGGCGCGCCTCGAATTGGATTCGGGGTACACCAGCCGCCTGCTCCGTGGACTGGAGCGGGAGGGCCTGATCCGCACCACCGCATCGCCCAGCGACGCTCGCGTGCGCTGCGTGACGCTGACGACGGGTGGCCGCAAGGAACTGGCCGTGTTGAATCGCCTCTCAGACGAAGCCGCCGCGTCGCTGCTCCAGCGCCTGCCGGAGGTGCAACGCGCGGCGCTCCTCTCCGCCATGGGGGACATCGAGCGTCTGCTGCGCGCCACCGCCGTCCGTGTGTCCGAGGCGAATCCTGGCAGTCGCGCCGCCCGGTACTGCCTCGCACGCTATTTCGAGGAGCTCGCGGCGCGCTTCGAGACCGGTTTCGATCCGGCGCGCAGCATATCCGCGGCCGCCGTCGAGCTCACCCCCCCGCACGGCCACTTCGTCCTCGCCACGCTGAACGGCGAGCCGGTCGGGTGCGGCGCCCTGAAGTGCCACGCGGCCTATGGCGAGATCAAGCGCATGTGGGTCGCGCCCACCGCCCGTGGTCTCGGTCTTGGGAAGCGGATCCTGCTGCGACTCGAAGAGCTGGCGCGGGAACGGCGGCTGCCGCTGCTCAGGCTCGAAACCAACAAGGCGCTGACCGAGGCCCAGTCCCTCTACCGCAGCACCGGCTTTCGTGAAGTGCCTCCGTTCAATTCTGAACCCTACGCGCATCACTGGTTCGAGAAGCCACTCTAGGCGGGCGCCCCTGCCGACCCTCCCTTGCGGAGTCGGCAGGAACTCTATTACTTACTGACCGTTCAGTAACTAATGGAGCGTCCGCCAATGACCCGATCCGCCGTCCGATCCCCTCGTCCCGCCAAGCCGCGCTGGCAGCGCCGCAAGAACGCCCGGCCCGAGGAAATCGTGGCCGCCGC
>JBGPIW010000095.1:0-7857 GCA_041485045.1 Gemmatimonadota bacterium
GCCACCCGAGCGCTAGAGCTACTGCATTCTCTTTCGCAGCGTAGAGACCGCGAGTCGAAACGCGCGTAGGTCATTTGGCTTGAGCCGCTTCATCTTCTTCAGGAACGCATCGAGGTGCCGGATATCGCGGAGCCGTTTTTTACGCTCTGTTCTCCACAGCACCTCGAACCTGCGAACCTGGCGCCTCCACTCAGCTCTGACCTTCTCTGCCGCGTATGCGCTCGCCATAAGCCCCCTACCTCTATTAGCACAGCATCGTTATCCCACACCGCAGCATAGAGAATCTCAAATCCTGCGCGTCTGCCCGCTCCGCCACGGTCGCGTGGTGCTCCACCAACAACTTATCGCGCCGTGCACCCGACTGTAGGCCGACGGTTCCATCTAGCGTAGCGCCGCTGCCGCCTCCTCCAGGGCCTGCCGCGACGTCTCGAGCCGCGTCACCAGATCCGCCAGCTCCCGCTCCGCGGTCGCCGCATCCGCATAGCGTGCCGCCTCGCTCACCGTCGGAAACACCAGGGTCGCATACCCGTTGTCCACGTCCGAGGCGAACTGCAGACTCTTGAACCACCCGTCGCTCACCAGCCCTTGTGGCCGCGTGAACCGGCGCTCGACTTGCATGAGGGCCGCGTTCACGCGCGCCCACGGATAATCCCCGGGGCCGCTCAAGGCGCTGTCCCGCGCGCCCGCGAACGCCACGGCCGTCGCCGTGAATCGCGCCAATGCGTCCCGCAGCCCCTGCGTCTGCACCGCCCAGCCGCGCTTGGCGAGGGCGCTGTCCAGCTGTCCCACGAGCTTCGTCATCTCCGTGCCCCACCCGACATAGTCGAGCGGCACGACGCGTGCGTTCGCCAGCCGCGCGAGCAGCACGCCGACGAGGCGCGCCGCCGCCTGGTGCTCGCGCCAGCCGGGGTCGCCGAACCGGCTCATCCAGTCGTACGAGTCGTACATCGAGTGGTAGACGCCCGAGGGCCCGCCGAATCCGATCCCCGCGGCCGGGATCCCCAGGTGATGGTAGAACCCCGCGAAATCCGACCCGCCGCCGAAGTTGCCCAGGGTGAGCGCGGCGGAGTCTCCTTTCTCCCGCTTGAGCCACACGTCGTAGACCGTTCCGGGTCCGACGGGGTCCGGCACGGTCTGGGTCGCTTCCCGCACCAGACGTTTGAGCGACGGTGAGCCGCCGCCACTGAACGTCGGACCCTGAGCCATGTCGTCCTCGTTCACATAGGCCACCACGCGCGCGCGCAGACTGTCGGCCATTTCCTCGACCCACTCCGTCGAGCCGATGAGCCCCCATTCTTCCGCGTCCCAAGTGGCGAAGACGACGGTGCGGGCGGGGAGCAGGCCGCGACGCGCAAGGTCGGCGAACGCCCGGGCCGTTTCCAGCACGGTCACGGTGCCGCTGATGTTGTCGGCCGCCCCCGGACTCCAGGCGTCGCGATGCCCGCCCACGACGATCCACTCGTCCGGAAACTGGGCGCCGCGGATCATGCCAAAGGTGTCCCAGATGGTGTGCAGCGCGCGGCTGCCGTGCTCCCGCCGCACCTTGAGGCGCGCCTGCACCCGCCCCGGTCCCACGTGATAGTGGAACGCCAGCCCGCCCTGCCACGCCGCCGGCACGCCCGCCCCGCCCAGTGCCGCGAGAAAGCGCTGCGCGTTGCCGTACCCGATCGGGATCACCGGGATGTGCGGCACCGGCAGGGAATCCTCCGGCACCCGGCGAGCGCCCGGCACGCTGGCGTAACCGGGGGTCGTCGGATCACCGTCCATATTCAGGATGCTGCCGCGCTGGATCCCGCCCGACGGCCGCATCGGTCCGTTGGGGTACACATCGCCGCGAAAGAAGCCATCGTCCTGCGGATCGGAGTACAGGATCAGGCCGACGGCGCCGTGCCGCTCCGCTTCGCGCGCCTTGATACCGCGAAACGACCGTCCGTAGCGCGCGATCACGATCTTGCCGCGCACGCTGACGCCCAGCGAGTCGAGCGTCTTGTAATCCTCGATCAACCCATAGTTGGCGTACACCACCTCGGCCGTGACATCGCCATCGCCGGTGTAGCCGTTGAACGGGGGGACCTGGGGTCCGGCCGTGACCGGGTTGCGCTGGACCGGCGGCTCGGCCAGCGCCAGGCGCTGGGCGACGCCGGATGGCGGCACCAGCCACGCCGCCACCGTGTCGACCGCGGGGATGTACACGTCGTAGGCCTTGACCCAGGTGGTGAGACCCCACGTCCGCAGCCGCTCGATGACGTAGTCGCGGGTCGCCGCCTGCGCCGGCGTCCCGGCCATGTGCGGGCGCGCGGAGAGGTCCTGCGTCAACCGCTGCGGGCTGACCGTATCGGGGACGGCGAGCAGCTGGGTTTCGAAGGCCCGCTGCGCCGCGGTGTCGGCGGTGCGGAACCCCAGTGGAACGGGTTGCTGCGCCGCCAGGGCGCCCGCGGAGCAGGTGAGTGCGATCAGGAGCGGTGCGACCCTCACGAATCCCCCTTCGTAGTGAGTGGCGTCGGCGGCGGAGCGCGGCGAACGCCGCGAAACATAGCGCGGATCGATCATCGGCCCGCGCTGAGCGCCGAGGGACGACGCTAGCGCGGCACGATGATCACCGACGCGACGGTCAGCTCGGGCGGCAGCGGCGCTTCGCTCAACGCTCCGCAGTCCCGTTGTTCGCTCGCGGGGTACTCCAGGTGGAAGTTCAATCCGGGGCGCGCGTCGAACCACACCATCAGCACGCAATCGGACTCGGACGCCTGCGGCACGCCATACACCCGCTGCATTTCCCCAAGCCTCGATCCTACCCCGAAGCCCTCCGCCGTGCGCGGCCCGCGGCCGGACAGTTCCACGCGGTTCACAACCGCGGCGGCCGAGGAATCGCTGGCGAAGCCCGTGACCGTCGCACCGCCTACCCGGGCCGCGACGGTGGCCACCGGAATCCCGTCGGAGATCCCGACCCAGCCGTAGAGGAGCGCTGGGCAGCGGCGGGCGAGCTCTGCCAGCGGGATACCCGGGCGGAACGGCCCGATGGAGTCCGCGGTGATCCGCGGCGTTCCGGTCCCGCACGCGGGCACGTGCCCTGCCGCCAGCGTGGCCTTGAGCCGCGTGGTGTCGCGGTCGGTGGGAAACGGCGAGGGGACGGCGGTGACCGGCGGTCCGGCGGTGTCCCGAGCAGCGACAATCGAGTCCAGCGGGGATGAGTCGGGCGGTGCCGGTTGGCTCCCGGCGCGCGGCGCGCGCTCGCGGCACGCCGACCCCAAGGTGACGGCCACGGAGGCGATGAGCAGGCCCAATTCCCGGTGGCGCATCCGTTCACCGTTTCTGCTGGAGCAATGTCTTGAACCGCGGATGGTCGCGCAGGGGATCGAGGTCGGAGTCGTGTTCGATCCACTCCCAGTGGCCGAACCCGTTCGTCACCGAGCGCTCCAGGCAGTCGATCGCCGAGTCGGTGAGGCCGAGCAGGGCGTACACGCAGGCCACGTTGTAGAGCACGGCCGAATCGTCGGGCTCCATGGCGATGGCGCGTTTGGCCCACTCGCGGGCCCGGCCGGTGTCGCCCAGGGACGACAGGCACCCCGCGCCCAGATACAGGGCGCGCTCGTCGTCGGGGATCAGTTTGAGCTGCCGTTCGGCGAGCGTCACGGCGCGTTGCTGAGCGGCGCGGGCATCGTCGGCGCGCTGGAGCCCGACGTACACGCTCGCGAGCAGCGCGGGCGTGGAATAGTCCTCCGGACGAAGCGTACCGGCCGATTCGAACCACCGGGCGGCATCGGCAAGCCGGCCCATCGCCCGACAATGCCGCGCATAGTGATAGTGCACCTCGAACAGGTTCGGTTTGAGCGCCAGCGCCGTGAGAAACTCCTCTTCCGCCGCGTCGTGCCGGCGATTGAGCGACAGCGCCATGCCGCGCACGAGGTGCGTTTCGGCCAGCGTAGAAGCCAGCTCGACCGCGCGAGCGCTCGCGGCGTCCGCGGCATGCAGATGCGCGTCGCTCGAAAGCCAGTAAGTGAACAGCAGTGCATGCGCCTCCGCGACGCCCGCATGGGCCAGGGCGAACGCGGGGTCCGCCGCCACCGCGTCGCCGTACAGCAGCACGGTCGACTCCTGGCTGGAGCGTCGGATCTGCCCGGAGACGTGGCGCGCCCGCAAATAGGGGTCGAGGGCTCGTGGATCCCGTGTGGAGACGTGGTCGAGCGCCCGTCGTTCCTCTGGCGTCGGCGCGGCGTCCAGCGATCCGAGGACGCGATCGATGAGGCCCCGGAGCACGGGGAACAGCTCGTCCAGGTTCTCGTCGGCCTGCAGCGACCAGAGTTCGGTCCCGTCCGCCGCCGCGCGCAATCGCGCCGACAGCCGCAGCTGCCCGCCGAGGCGCGTGACGCTGCCGTCGAGCACGGCCGCGACGTCCAGGGCGCGGCCGAAATCCGCCAGCGATACCTGACCGTGCTGCGTGGCGGCCGAGCCCCGCGAGGCTACCCGAAGGGTGCGCACGCCGACCAGCGACGCGTGGAGGTACTCGGTCAGTCCATCGGCGAAGTACTCCTTGTCCGGATCGCCGCTCGCGTTGGCGAGCGGCAGGACCGCCAGCGAGGCCGCGAGCGCCGGGGCGCTCATTCGGACCGTTTCTTTCCCGGACCCGTCCGGCGGCGCCGCGCGCCCCTCGCGTCCGCGGCGCGGGCGATGAGGTCCTCGATCGCGCCGCTGGGATCGAACTCGGTGAAACCGAGGTTCAGCTTCAGCTGGTAGCGGCGGATGGTGCGGTTGTTCCATTCCTGCACGTTGTACTGCACCCGCGTCGCAATGATCGGCGCCTTGTCGGCGTTCGCGTCCACCGCCATCGCCGCGAAGGTGCCGCCGTCCAACCGCGCCAGTAGATCGGAGTCGCGGAAGCTCCGCTTGAGGATCTCCGCCACGGCGCGCAGCGCCGTGTCGCCCTCGTCGTAGCTCGCGGCGGTGTTGATCTGCTTGAGCCCCGCGACATCCGCCGACACGATCAGAAACTGGCCCTTCTGCCGTTGGGCGCGCTTCATGTAGGGGTCGCCCAGCGTGACGAACCCGCGGCGATTGTACAGGCCGGTCAGCCCGTCGATGAACGACAGGCTGCGCAGCGCCGCCTGCAAATTGGAGATGTGGACCGCGGAGCGGATCGCGCGCGTCACCAGCTCGCCCGAGATCTTGCCCTTCTGGAGGAAGTCCTGGGCTCCGGCCTGGAGCGATTGGATCGCCAGCTCGTCCTCCCCGCGCGCGGTGAGCGCGATGACGGGGACGTCCTCGTGGCGCTCGCGGATCCGCACCAGGCCGTCGAGCCCCGCGGCCTCGGGCAGCGACAGGTCGAGCAGCACGACGTCGAACTCCCGCTCTGTCAGCTGCTCGAGTCCTTCGGCGAGCCCCGGCACGTGGGTCAGCTCGTATGGCTGCAGTCCCGAGACCGCGGGGACCACCTCACCGAGCGCTTCCTGCAGCAGTTGGGCGTGGCGCGGATTGTCTTCGATGAGCAGGATCCGGATCGCTTCGGTGCCGATGTCCGCCAGCGTCTGGCGGGCGAGCCGACCGGAAATACGGGACAGATTCTCCTCCGCGGAAAGAGCCGCACGACCCGCGACTAATCTCCGAGGTATCAGCGCCCGGCGCCAGTCGCGGCGACCGACGCGTCGCTGCGTGGTGGAGATCGGGCTCAGCGCTTCCAGGCGAGGCGGACGCCCAACCCGACGAACACCAGGCCGCTGGCGCGCGCGGCCCAATTCGACCCGGCCGACTGTCGCGACCACCGAGCGCTGCCGCTCGCGGCCAATGCCACCAACACATTGACGATGGTCCCCGACACGTTGAACAGCGAGCCGAGGGCCGCGAGTTGGAGGCTCACCCTGCCGGCCGACGGGTCCACGAATTGGGGCAGCAGTGCAAGGAAGAACAGCGCGACCTTGGGATTGAGCACGTTGGTCAGGACGCCTTGCCGGTACACCGGCCAGAGACCGGTGGCGGCGGCGGGGACGGTGCCGGACGTAGCCGACGTAGACCGGATCAAGCGGCGGACCCCCAGGTAGATCAGGTACGCTGCACCGAGGTAGCGGAGTCCGTCGTAGGCGACCGGCTCCGCCGCCAGGAGTCCAGTCACACCGGCAGCCACGGCGATGGTGTGGACCACGCATCCGGTGGCGATGCCGAGGGCCGAGACCACGCCCGCCGAGCGCCCTTCGGTGGCGCTCCGGGTGATCACGTACAGCATGTCCGGGCCCGGCGTGAGGTTCAGCGCCAGCGTTGCCGCGAGGAATACGCCCAGGTCCTTCATCGCGTGGGCGCGAGCGCGTCCCGGCCCAGATGGCCGGTCCCGGGGTCGAAGAAGTGCTCCGTCGCAACGGTGGCGACAAGGGCCATGATCTGGTCCTCGCGCAGGTGGCACCGGGCGCGCACCAGGATCTCGGTCGCGAAGCCGCCCTCGGCCTCGGTGAACTCCGTCAGCGCATCGGCCAGCGCCAGGGCCGCTCGCTCGTCGTCCGAGAACTGGGGAGCCGCCGCGTACTCGGCGACCGCATCCATCGTGGTGACAGGCATCCCCGCACGCAACGCGATATGGCGGTTGTAGTGGGCGCAGTAGCCGCACCCGCTGCGGAGCGCGGCGAGCTGCGCCACGAGGAGCCGCAGGCGCGGCGACAGGGTGTCGAGCGTCGGTCGGGACCAGCCCATGCGGGCGTAGGCGGGCAGTCCACGCGGTCCCGGCAGCGGCACCGGATTGTCCCTCGGGCGAGCGCCGAGCCATCCCAGCAGCCGCTCCGGGAGCGGCCAAGGTCTGATGCGGGGGGTCATGGTCGTGCTTTCCGGAGCTGGACGTAGAGATCGTCGAACAACGCGCCGCCGCGTGCCAGCCGGTCTTCGTCTGTCTTGCACGCCTGGACGATCCCGTCCAGCACCAATTGGACGCCCGGCGTTTCGGCGCGGGCGAACTTGTCGTCTTTGCAGTCGATGTCGTGCACGATCTCGCTGATGGCCTGCAGTGCGGGATCGGTCAAAGCGAAGTGTCGGCACAGTGTCTCGAAGGTGCACGAGTCTCCATCGTGCGTGAACTCCCCATCGTACATGTCGAAGCGCAGCTCACCGGGTTCGGGGCGGTATTGCTTTGGAGCGACGAAGCGGAACCGGGAGTCAGGGTCGATGAAGCGGCGGATCAGCCAAGCGCTCGCGATGCGGTCCACGTACACCGTGGCACGAGTCACCCAGATACGGCCCAACGGCTTGTCGGGCAGCTCCATGGCGGTTTCCGGTTGTGAGAGCCGAGTGGCGAGGGCATCGAGGGCCGCTTCGGCATCGGCGCGGCCATCGGCCGAGAAGCGGTCCTGAGCCACCACTTCGTGCAGCCGGCGGGTGAGACGTTCCAAATCGGCCGCGCCGGCGCGGCCGATTGAGGAAATCTCGCCGTACGCAGTCGAGGCTGCCGCACGGCACGCGGCGACCAGTCGCCGATCGGTGTCGGTATCCACGAAGGTGGCCTCGGCCAGCGCGGCCTCACCACCGTCGGCAGCGATTTCGCGCGCCAGCCATTCGAAATCCTCGCGAGCGTGATCACTCGCGGGGAGCGCGTAGACGGAGCGCTTCACCGGCACCGCCCCCAGGCGCTGGAGACGGCGGCGCAGTTTCACGCGGAGGTAGTCCGGTTTGGGTGGTGCTTGGTGGATCAACAGCAGCCATTGTTGCGATGATTCAATTGAATCATTCATTGATTCAATAGTATCATCCAGCGGATAAACGCACAAGGGCGGGTATTGACCACGGTGCTCGGGGCGCGTCTCTTCCCCAATGCGCCATCGCCCCGTGACGACCTCCTGCCAGGAGTCTCTTCGGATGCGCCGTTTCCTCCTCGCCTGTCTCGCGCTCGCC
>JBGPIW010000096.1:0-7806 GCA_041485045.1 Gemmatimonadota bacterium
CGAGCAGCCGTTCGACGGCCTTACGGCGCGCGCCTCGGCGGAACTGCTCGAGGTCGCGCGCGGTGGGGAAACGGCGGACGGCGCCCGCCGCACCATTCTCATCACCGGCCAGGAGCTGCCGACGGTAGTGCAACGCCGTTGTGATCGCGTTTACCGGCTGACGCGCGCCGGCACGCTGGAGTTGGAGACCGTCTGACACGAGGGTTCGTGGACACCACCCGGCAGGACTTCATCGTAGGACTCGTGCTCGTCGGCGCGGTCGCCGTCGTGGTGGGCGCCCTGCTCGCGACGAGCGGGTGGGGAGAGCGGCGCTACGACCTCTATCTCCGGGCCGCGAACGCCGACGGGCTGACCGCCGACAGCAAGGTGTTGTTGCGGGGGCTCGAAGTCGGCCGGGTGGCCCGCGTCTCGCCACGGGTGGACTCCACTACCCGGACCGTGTCGTTCGTGGCCAAGCTGTCGATGATCGAGCGATTCTCGGGCGGCGTCGATTTGCGGCTCCCCGCCGGGACCCGCGGGCAACTCGAGCCGGCCAGCCAAATATCGTCGGCGGTGCTGATCCGCCTCGTCCTTCCGGACTCAGGCGGCCGCGCCGCCCAGCTGCTCGCCGAAGGCGACACGATCGATTCCGACCGGAAAGTGCCGGTCCTCGATCAAGTCGCCGAGGTCGCGCAGAACCTCTCCAAGGAAGTCGAGGAGGTACTGCACCGCACGAATCAGTCGCTGGAGCACGTGGATGCGATTCTCGCGCAGGCGAACGGCGTCCTGAAGGACGTCCGGCCAAGCGTGGAAGCGACCCTGGCTGACGTGTCGGCGACGATGGGTCGCGTGAACAAGCTGGCGCAGCGGCTCGATCCCGGGCTGGCCGACTCGGTATCGGGGGCGCTCGCCCTGTCGAACCGCGTCCTGTTGCGGGTCGATTCGCTCGCCGCTCAGGCGAGCCAGATGACGACCGAGAATCGCGCCGACGTGCGCACCGCGGTGGCGAACCTCACCCAGCTGACCCGGCAGCTCAATCACCTTGCCGAAGAGGTATCGCGGCGGCCCTACCGCCTGGTGACCGGCGTGAAGCCTTTGGGGCCGGATTCGACCCACTCCAGCGATCCCAAAGACAGCGTCCGGCCGTGAACTACCTGTTGCTGCATGCCGACGCGTGGTCGCCGGCGGGACTTGCTCCGGTCTTCGAGGCTGCCGGCGTCGAGACCCGCGGCATTCATGCGGCCCGCGATCTCGTTCCCAACAAGCAGCCCACCGTGTTCCTGCTGGATGGCGACAGCCGGAGCGCCTTCCCCCTCGAAGCCCTGCGGGGCTTCGTGGACGCCGGGGGGGCAATCGTGGCGCTGGGAAGTAAAGGGGAGGCCGACGTTCCCGAGCAGCTGCCGACCGAGCTGCTGAGCGGGTTCGTGCCGCAGGCGAGTGGGTTCCGCCGTTCGCTGGAGACGATGCGCGAACTGGTTACCGGATTCGTGCCACAACCCGCCGGGACGCGCCAGCTGCTGGTGGCAATCCGCTCCGCGTACCGGGAGGCCGCAGCCCGAGCCGAAACCGCCCGGGCTCGTCGTGAGGCATCCATCCGCGGCCAGGAGGTCACCGAATTGACCGGAATCGGCGCCAAGCTGATGACCGAGCGCGACCCGGACAAGTTGCTCGACGACATTCTCACCCAGGCGCGGCGCCTCACCCAATCGGACGCGGCCAGTCTGTACCTGATCGAGAAGATCGACGACGACGGCCAGCAGCAATTGCGCTTCCGTCTGGCGCAAAACCTCACCCTGCCGAACGTCCCGCTCGTTCAGTTCACGATGGCGATGGACCGCACCAGCCTGGCGGGCTACACGGCGGTGACCGGCTCGCCGCTCGTCATCGACGACGCCTATGCGCTGCAGCCCGATGTCGAGTACACGATCAACCGCTCGTTCGATGAGCGGCACGGCTATCACTCGCGATCGATGCTCGTCATCCCCATGAAGGATCATAAGGGCGAGATCATCGGGGTGTTGCAGCTCATCAATCGGAAACGCGACCCCAACGCCCTGCTGTCCACGGCCGCGGACGTCGAGCGGCAAGTCATCACCTACTCCAAACGCACGGTCGAGCTGGTGACCGCGTTGGCGGGCCAGGCGGCGGTGTCGATCGAGAACAGCCGACTCTACGCACAGATCGAGAGGATGTTCGAAGGGTTCGTCAACGCGGCCGTGCAGGCGATCGAGCAGCGGGACCCGGTCACCCAGGGGCACAGCCGGCGCGTGGCCAGCCGGACGGTCGCCCTCGCGCAGGTGGTGGACCGCGCCGAGGACGGGCTGTATCGGGACACGCGGTTCAACCGTGAGCAGGTCCGCGAGATCAAGTACGCGGGGTTGCTGCACGATTTCGGGAAGGTCGGGGTTCGGGAGAACGTCCTGCAAAAGGCAAAGAAGCTCTATCCCGACAAACTCGAGATCATCAAACAGCGCCATGCGTTCGTGCGGCGTACCCTGGAACGGGATTTCTGGAAGCAGCGCGCCGATTTTCTCGAGCAGCACGGCAAGCAGGGTTACGACGACTTCGTCGCGAAGCTCGACGACGAGCAACGCCGCGAGCTCGAGCAGCTCGACCGCTTCCTCGCCGTGGTGTTCCAGACCAACGAGCCGAACCTGTTGAAGTCGGAGAGCGCGGCTGACCTGACCGAATTCGGGCAGCGCACCTACCTCGATCTGGACGGGCAACAGCAGCCGCTGCTCACACACGTGGAGCTGAACTTCCTCACCATCCCCAAGGGCAGCCTCGACGACGAAGAGCGCCTCGAAATCGAGAGCCACGTGACCCATACGTGGGAATTTTTGCAGGAAATCGATTGGACCCCGGAGCTCAAGAAGATCCCGACGATCGCGTACGGCCATCACGAGAAGCTGGACGGGACGGGATATCCGCGGCGCATCGCGGGCACGGACATCCCGGTGCAAACCCGGATGATGACGATCAGCGATATCTACGATGCGCTGACGGCGCCGGACCGACCCTACAAACGGAGTGTGGCGCCGCAGAATGCCCTGGACATCATGAGCAAGGAACTCGTGAAAACGGGACAGCTCGACGGTGAGCTGTTCCGGCTCTTCATCGACGGCAAGGTGTTCGAGACCCCGACGTAGCTACCGGCCGATGTCCACCGAACCGCTGAACGTATCGCAGGAATCGATGCGTCCGCTGTCGAACCCACGCTGGAACCAGGCCGTCCGCTCCGCGGACGTGCCGTGGGTGAAGCTCTCCGGATTGACCTGCCCCGTCGCCATGCGTTGTAACCGGTCGTCGCCCACCGCGGCGGCCGCCGTGATCCCCTCTTCCAGGTCGCCCGCATCGAGCATGCGCGCCCGGTTGGCCGCGTACCCCCACACGCCCGCGTAGCAGTCGGCCTGCAGCTCCACCCGAACCGAGGTCTCGTTGTCGCGACCCCCGCGCATCCCCTCGGTTCCCAGCAGTGTCTGGATATGGTGCCCGATCTCGTGGGCCAGGACATACGCCTGGGCGAAATCGCCGGAGGCGCCGAAGCGGTCCCGCAGCTCCTGATAGAACCCCAGGTCGATGTAGACCTTGTGGTCGGCCGGACAATAGAACGGACCGGTCGCGGTCTCGGCGAAACCGCAGGCCGACTCGATGCCGTCGCGAAACAGCACGAGATGGGCCTCCTGGTACGCGACGCCCCGCGCCGACAACGTCCGCGCCCACGTCACCTGGGCGGTGTCGAGCACGAACGAAACAAACTGCGAGAGCGTGTCCTCTTGCGGGGTCGCGGCGGCCGGCGCGCCGGACGGAGCGATGCTGGGCGCCCCGCCGGTCTCGAGGAACTGGAAGAGATTCTGACGGAAAATCAGGCTCAGGACGAGCACCACCAGGACACCGCCCAGGCCAAGGCGCAGCCGGCCGCCACCGAGCCCGCTCCCTCCGCCAGTCTCTCCCCGGCGATCCTCGACGTCCTTGCTCATTCCTCCCGGCGTCCACTTCATGCGTCCCTCCTTCGCGATCAGCCGTCGTTCAGGCCGGCCAGAACCGGCTGGCGAGGTCGTTCGTGCGCGGATCCAGCGGCACGGGCACGCCGGCCAGCGACTGGATCGGAATGATCCCTCGCACCGCGTTCGCCGCGAACAGACTCTGGCCCGCGATATCCGCCGGCCGACGCTCGCGTTCGATCGTGGGCGTCAATTCCATGATGCGCGCCCGAGCGATCCCCGGCAACACGCCGATAGCCAGCGACGGCGTCGCCAGGCGATCGGCCTCCCACCAGAACACGCTCCACACGGTGCCTTCGGCGACCAGGCCGCGCCCGGTGAGCAGCAGGGCGTCATCCACGCCCGCGGCCCGGGCTTCCGCCTGTGCCGCCTCGAATGCATCGCGCGCGGTCGCTTTATACAGATACGGCGAATGCGGCGTCGCGGCGATGACGACAGTGAGCGACGCCGCGGGTGGCACGGACCGGCTCGTGACCATCGTGTCCGGCCCGTCCACCACCACCCGGACCACCGCGTCCTCCGGGCCGATCCGGTGCGCCACCAGGTCCGTCAACGGCCGACCTGGTACCGGCAGGCCGAGCGCATGGCAGGACGCCTGGAGGCGGAGGACATGACGGTGGAGCAAGGGTGCTCGCCCCGCCCGGACGCGAATGGTCTCGAAGACTCCCGCGGTCACTCCAGTCCGATGGTGGAAAGACCGAACGCGAGCCGCACGGCCTCCGCTTTGCGCAGTGACTCCCGCCACTCACGCTCGGGAACCGAGTCGGCCACGATACCGGCCCCGGCTTGGACGAGCACGCAGCCCTCCGACACGACCGCGCTCCGGATCACGATGTTCAGCTGGAGACCGTCGGACCCAATCCAGCCCAGGCCCCCGGTGTACGCGCCCCGCCCCACCGGTTCCAGCTCCCGGATGATCTCCATGGCCCGCAGCTTGGGGCATCCGGTGATCGTCCCTCCGGGGAACACGGCTTCCACGACCGTGGGGGCGCTCACGTCGGGGCGCAACCGCCCCCGGACCTCGGATACGAGGTGAAAGACGTGTGAGTATTCCTCCACGACCTCTCGCTCGGCGACGTGTACCGAGCCGTACTCCGACACGCGGCCGAGGTCGTTGCGCGCGAGGTCCACGAGCATCAGATGCTCGGCGCGCTCCTTTTCGTCCAACCGAAGCTCGGCGCGCATCCGCGCGTCGCGGGCCGCGTCCCCCGTCTTCTTGCGCGTACCCGCAATGGGACGGGTGCGCACCAGTACCCCGGTCCCCCCCTCGAGCGGAGGGGTCACCTCGATCAGCAGTTCGGGGGAGCCGCACACGACCTGCCAATCGCCGAAATCCGCGAATCCCATCCACGGCGACGGGTTGACCGCGCGCAGCCGGCGATAGGCATCCCAGGCGCACCCGGGAAACGCCCACCGCTCTGCTTGCGCGAGATTGACCTGATACACGTCGCCCGCGGCGATATACTCGCACGCCCGGCGTACCGCCGCCTCGAACCCCGGCGCGTCGAACGAGCGCCATGGATCGGGAGCACCGTCCGGCGCCACTCGAGGAAGCGGGGAGGCCAGGCCGTCGGCATCGGCCCACCGCTCCCGAGCCTCCGGACCTTCCAGTCGCAACGCCCGGCCGTCGCTCCCAAGCAGGATCCGGTTCTCAGGTATGAACCAATCGGTGAGCGGCTGCGCGAGCGCGGGCGGTGCGGGAGTCACCCAATCCGGTAATCCTGCCTCATAGCCGAGAACACCGTACCAGGGCATGCCGCCCGCGAGGGGGGGGATGACTCCCCCCGGTTCACCGAAACCGCGCCGCACGCGGCGCGCGGCGCCCCACACGAGGTGGGTAAGCCCCGCCCCGCGACCGTCCTCGAGCAGGACAAACGGAGGCTCGAGGGTGCCCGCGAGGGCCAAGAGTCGATCGAGCGCGGGGTCCGCAGGTGCCAGGATCGTCGTCACGCGAGCCCTCCGGACTCGGTGGGCCGGTCAGCGCGGGGCGCGCTGCTCGAGCAGCGCCGCGATGCCGGCGCACGCCTGGACGATCTCCCGGCGACGCTCTTCGCGCACGAGCGATGTGCCTTTGGCGTTGCTCTCCACTTGAGCGCGCGCGATCTCCAGAGTCGTGCGACCGAACGGGTCGCGCACCAGCGGATCGGCGCCCCGGGCGAGGAGCAACGCAACCACGTCCTGGTGACCCCAGAGGGTGGCGAGCTGCAAAGGGGTCCAGCCCCCCACAACGGCGTTCAACTGGCGGCGCGAGCCCCGGACCAGGTCCTTGACGTGGTCGACGAGCCCGTACGACGCCGCCTGGTGAAGGTCCACCTCGGCACCGCAATCATACAGGTGGCGCACCATGTCCCGGTGCCCTTCTTCGTTGGCCCAGCCGATCGGCGTCATCTGATACGTGTCGTCGCGCGCGTTCACGTCCGCCCGCGCGGCAAGCAGGACGTCAACCATGGGACGGTCGTTGGCGATCGCCGCGAAATGCAGTGCGGTCGCGCCCTCGCTGCGGGCCTGGGCCAGCGCCGGGTTCTGCGCGACGAGGGCCTTGACCCGCTCGGTAGACCGCGACTGAACGGCGGAGAAGAACTCGGAGGAATCCGGCATCCGAATCGATGGTGTGAGAGGACTCCCGTGTGCGTTGATCATCGCTCCTCCGGAGCCCGAGAATACTCCCGCCACAAGGTCACCCGGCAGGGTGAGGAAGCGGAGGATGGTAGGACGATGGAATCGGGCAGTCGTCGAGACTGAAAGGTGCGTCAGCAGGCGAGCGAGGGCAACGGGCAGACCGCCCCCCACCACGGCGTCGGGCGGGGAGGCGTTCGCCGCGGACGTGACTCCGGTCAGCATCGCTCACTCAGCTGAGCAGCAGCTTGCCCGCCACGAAGAGCAGAAGTATTCCAAACGCCCGCCTGAGCCACACATCCGACAGGGACCCGGCGAGCTTCGCCCCGACCAGGACCCCGACGAACAAACCGACGGCGATAATCGCGGCGTAGGGGAGGTTCACCTGTCCCCGTTTGTAGTATTGCAGGAACCCGAGCAGGCCGACGGGGAGCAGCAGTGCGCCGAGGGACGTCCCATTCGCGGTGTGCTGAGGGAGCTTGCCGAGCAGCACGAGGCCGGGCACGATGACGATCGCCCCTCCGACCCCGAACAGGCCGGACACGACCCCGGCCGCGAGCCCGAGTACCGCCACCAGTGTGTAGGTCATTCCCCGCTCCTTGGGTTCGAAGACACTCCCCATCCACCGCCGCCGGGTGTTTCGATCACGAGAACGTCTCCACGCTCGAGGCGCACGTTCGTCTTCGCCGGAAGCGGGGCGTCGTTCACCTGGTTTCGCCCGCAGGCACCCGCGCCGCCACCGGCCGCGCCCGCGGGGCCATGCCGGCGCCGCTCGCTCAGGATGCTCGCCTCGGTCGGCTGCAGCACCTCGAGCTCGCGCACGACCCCTTCCCCACCACGCCACTGGCCGGTGCCGCCGCTGCCCTGGCGCAGCGCGTAACGCCGGACCCGCACGGGGCACTCCAGCTCGAGCACCTCGATGGGCGTATTTCGCGTGTTCGACATTCCGACGTGGATGCCCGCTGGACCGGGACCGGTTGGGCTCGCCCCCTGACCGCCACCGAGCGTTTCGTAGTAGGTCCATCCGGCGCCACCCAGCGTGATGTTGTTCATCGTTCCCTGCCCCTGCGCCGGTACCGGCAGTCCCGCCTCTGCGAGCACCCGGAAGACCACGTCGGCGATGCGCTGCGACGTCTCGACATTTCCCGCCGCCACGGCGCTCGGCCACCGCGCATGCACGACACATCCTTCCGGAGCGGTGACCTGC
>JBGPIW010000097.1:0-7770 GCA_041485045.1 Gemmatimonadota bacterium
CTCCGACGGCGCCTTTGACACGGCAACATCGAATCCGCTCACACGCGGTGGCCCGAGTGACGACTTGAAGACCCAGCCGTCGAGGGTGACCTGCACCCAGTCGTTTTGGGCTGGGCCCTGGTTGACCACGGCACCGGCCTCGAGCTGCGCGAGGCGCTTGCCCGCCGCGGCCTGATAAAACCACTCGCCGGTCAGAGCGACGCGGGCCGGCGTCTGGGCGGCGAGCCGAGCGACGCAACAGGCGACAACTGGTAGGACGCGCAGCGCGCGGATAGATTGCATCCCCTTCAATATGAACAAGAGGCACGGGTCGCGCACCCCGGTCGCGCTGATCGTTCTCGACGGCTGGGGCTTTCGCCCCGGCCGTGAGGGCAATGCCATCGAGCTGGGCGATACACCCGCCTGGCACCGGTTGTGGGCGCGGGCCCCACGGACCCTCCTCGACGCGTCGGGACTCGCCGTGGGCCTGCCCGAAGGACAGATGGGCAACAGTGAGGTCGGCCACCTGAACCTGGGCGCCGGCCGCGTCGTCCCCCAGGACATCGTGCGGATCTCCGAGGCCATCAACTCGGGCGAATTCTACAATCTGCCGCCGCTCCAGGATCTCTGCACCACCATCCGCCGCAACGGCGGCACGCTCCACCTGCTGTCGTTGATTGGAACAGGTGGAGTGCACGCCTTGGATCAACATCTGCTGGCGGCGGTGGACTTGGGGCGCCGGATGGAAGTGCCGGTCGCCATTCACGCCTGGCTCGACGGGCGGGACACTCCACCGCAGTCGGCGTTGCTGTTCATGCGAGAGCTGCTCGAGCAGATCGGGAATCGGGCCCCGGGGCCCGGATCCCGGAGACCGGTCGTGTCGACCGTGATCGGGCGCTACTACGCCATGGACCGCGACAAGCGCTGGGACCGCACCCGGCTCGCGTACGATGCGATGGTGCACGGCAAGGGAATCGAAGCGCCCGATCCCGTCACGGCGATCCAGCGGGCGTACGAGAGCCGCGAGACCGACGAGTTCGTCAAGCCACGCGTCATCGCGGGGGCCCCGCGCATCCGGTCCGGCGACGGCGTCTTCGTCGTCAACTTCCGCGCCGACCGGGTGCGACAGATGTGCCGAGCCCTCGCCGTCGAGGACTTTGACGGGTTTGCCGATCCCGCACGGCCGACCGTCGCGCTCGTCACGATGACGCAATACGACGAGACCTTTCGCTTTCCGGTGGCGTTCGGCCCGATGGTGCTGCACCAGATCGTGGCGGAGGTGCTCGCCGACCACGGCAAGACGATGCTGCGCACCGCGGAGACGGAGAAGTACGCGCACGTGACGTACTTCTTCAACGGCGGTGTGGAAACGCCCTACAAAGGGGAAGAGCGCCGGCTCGTGCCGTCGCAGCAGGGCGTCGCCACCTACGACCAGATGCCGGAAATGAGCGCGCCGGGAGTGACCGATGTACTGTGCAAGGCGATCGAGCAGGGCGCGCACGACTTCATCCTCTGCAACTACGCCAACGGTGACATGGTCGGCCACTCCGGGGTACTACCGGCGGCGGTGAAGGCGGTGGAAGCCGTGGACGCCGCGCTGGTCCGCGTGCTGGCCAGCGCGGAGCGGGCCGGTACCACACTGCTCATCACCGCCGATCACGGCAACTGCGAGTTGATGATCGACCCCTCCACGGGAGGGCCGCACACCGCCCATACGACGAACCCCGTGCCGCTGGTGCTGGTGGGCGCGGCGGGCGTGCGCTCCCTGCGTCACGGGGGCAGCCTGCGGGACGTCGGGCCGACGGTGCTCAACCTGCTGGGCGTGGACCTGCCCGCGGAAATGACCGGACAAGACCTGCGAAAGGTGGACTGATGGCTGGAAGCAATGGCGGACGGGCGGACAAACGGACAACCGGACGGTGCAACCGCTGGCGGGCAGCCGGGTGCCTCGCAGCGCTCGTGTTCGCAAGGCCGCCCGTCCGCCTGACCGCCCAGGTAGGCCACGACCCCGGCGGCTCCCCTTACCACGACATTCGTCGCGGCGCCATGGTCCGGGTGGTGACCGGCTATTTCGGCGGCACGCGCGGCAAGGTCCCCGTCGGTCCCTCCTATGGCCCGACGGGCGGGGTGCGCCTGGAATACCAGGCGAACAACCTGCTGATTTTCACGACGGGGGTCGCCTACGCCCAGACCGACGCGTTCTTCGTCACGGCGTTCGACAGCACGCCGCGCACGGTGGGACCGATCAACAGCGACCTGGTGCTGGCAGATGCGGGCATGCAGCTGTCGCTGACCGGCGGCAAGACCTTCCACGGCTTTCAGCCTTACGTCGGCGCCACGTTGGGCCTGACCTTCGGCTCGGCGATCGGGGCCGATACCAGCGGGTACACGTTCGGGACCAAGTTCAGCTACGCGCCCGAGGCCGGCATACGCTGGTATCCCGCACGGCGCCTGACGGTCGAGCTCGGCGGCCGGGTGGTCTACTACAAGCTGCAGTACCCGCCCTCGTACAAGCTCTACATCATTCCCTTCACCGCGCCGCTCACCGAAATGACCGCCCACCCCTGGGCGACGTTCGGCGTCGCGTGGACTTTCTAGCCGACGGGCTGCGTCGCGCTGTCCACCTGCTGCTGGCGGGTGATGCCGAAGTGCTGGGCATCACCCTCCTCACGCTGAAGATCTCGATCGTCGCGACGACAATCGCGTGCGCCGCGGGGATCCCCACCGGATTCGCGCTGGCGACCCGGCCGTTCTGGGGACGCCGGGCGGCGCTGACGGTCGTCAACACCGCCCTCGCGTTTCCGACTGTCGTCGTCGGCCTGCTGCTGTTCGGCCTCTTGTCCCGGCGGGGACCGCTCGGCGGCCTCGGGATGCTCTACACCTGGCAGGCGATCGTCGTGGGCGACGTGCTGCTCGCCCTGCCCATCGCGGCAGCCCTGTCCGCCGCCGCCGTCCAGGGCGTCGACCCACGCGTCCGGCGCACGGCGGAAACGCTCGGCGCGGGCCCGTGGCGCAGTGCCTGGGTGGTGGCGCGGGAGGCGCGCTTCGGACTGGCGACCGTGGTGACCGCCGCCTTCGGCCAATGCACCGCCGAGGTCGGCGCCGCGTTGATCGTCGGCGGCAACATCCGCGGGCAGACCCGCACTCTGACCACCGCCGTGGCGCTCTACACCGGTCAGGGCGACTTCGGACTCGCGCTGGCGCTGGGGTGCATCCTGCTGCTGGTCGCGCTGCTCGTCAACGTGGCGCTTCAGGCGCTCCAGGGCCACGGCCGTGCTTGAGCTGCGTGGCGTGCGCCAACAGTACGAAGGACGCACCGTCCTCGATCTCGATCACCTCGCGGTGACGAGCGGCGCCATCGTCGCGATCGTGGGACCCAACGGCTCGGGGAAAAGCACCCTGCTACGCATCGCGGCGTTGCTCGAGGCCCCGAGCGCAGGCGAGGTCTGGCTCGACGGCCGCCGCGCCCCGCGCACCGCGGCGGCGCGGCGGCGTGTGACACTCGTCGAGCAACGCCCCGTGCTGTTTCGCGGGACCGTGCGCGAGAACCTGGAATTCGGATTACGGACGCGGGGGATCGGCCGCGCCGAGGTCTCGACCCGGGTCGATGCGGTCGCCCAGCAATTCGGCATCGGCGGCCTGCTCGGACGGGCCCGCCGGGAGCTCTCGGACGGGGAGGTCCAGCGCGTTGCGCTGGCGCGCGCGATCGTGCTCGAGCCCGACCTGCTGCTGCTCGACGAGCCCGTCAGCTCCGCCGATCGCGCGGCCGCGCTGCAGCTCTATCAGACGCTCCAGGCGGAGCGCCGCCGCCGCGGGATGACCGTCTGTCTCGCGTCCCACCAGCTGGAAGATGCCTACCGCTGGGCGGACGACCTGCGCGCGCTGGCGGACGGCAAGGTGGTTCCGGTCACTCCCGAGAACCTGTTCCGGGTGGACCTCCCCACCGGCGCGCCCGATGTCACGCGGCACGTGCGCGTCGGGTCGGTGGAGATCGCCGTGGCGACGGAGCGCACGGGGCCCGCGATTCTCGCCGTCCCGCCGAGCGACATCATTCTCTCACGCACGCCGGTGGCATCGTCGGCGCGCAACGTCTTCTCCGGCCGAGTAACGCGCCTCGTGCGACCGCGGCCCGGTCTGGTGCACGTGACGGCCGAGGTCGGAGTCGAGCTTGTGGCGGCGGTCACCGAGGAAGCGGTCCGCGAGCTGGGACTGGTCCCCGGAGCCCCGGTCACCTGCGCCTTCAAGGCCAGCGCGGTGCGGGTATTCTGACCATGGCGATCGCCTATCTTACTAGATTGGTGGAGTTTACGGCCACGCACCGCATCGCCCGGGCGGACTGGACTGAAGCGCGGAACGCCGCCACCTTCGGAAAAGCGGCGCAGGATCACGAGCACCGCTACCAGTGCCGGGTTACGGTGAAGGGGCCGCTGGCTCCCGAGCAAGGTGGCGTCGTGAACCTCACCGCACTCGACGCCCTGCTGGCTCGCGAGATCATGGACCGGTTCGACGGCCGGCACATCAACCGCGACGTGCCGGAATTCGCCGACGGGAAGCGGTTGGCGACCGGCGAGGCGCTGGCGGTGTACTTCTGGGAGCGGCTGGTGGACGCTGTGCCGCCGGGAGTGCGTCTGCATGCGATCCGCGTCCAGGAGGGGCCCCATCTCTATTCCGAGTACTTCGGCGAAGCCTGAGCACCAGGGCCCCCCACCGCCGGGCTCGCGCCGCGGCCGGATGACCGCCGACTCCGCCGTTGTGGAGGAGTGGCCCGTCTGGCTCGAGGTGAACGGCGCGCCCGTGGTGACGTGGATGTGCACGCCGGACCAACTCGAAGAGCTGGCCACTGGGTGGCTCCACGGCGAGGGCTACATCGAAACCGTGGACGATCTCCTCAAGCTTCGTCCCTGCGCTACGGACCTCGGCTTCTGGGCCGACGTGCGACCGGAAGGTGTGGCGCGCGTGGCGGCGGAGAGCCGGCGGCGCGTGCTGGCGTCGGGATGCGGCGCCGTGACGACCCTGTTGGCCGATCCGCAGGCGGTGCCGCGAGCCGTGGTACGGGGCGAACCACCCGCCACGGAACAGCTACGCGTGCTCTTCAAGGCGCTGTTCGCTCGCGGGGAGCGCTACAATGAGACCGGCGGTATCCACGCGGCGGCGCTCACCGATAGCGCGTCGCTGGCGTTCCACGCCGAGGACATCGGGCGCCACAATGCGGTGGACAAGGTCATCGGCGCCGCCGTGCTGGGGCGCCGGCCGATCGCAGGGCTCGGGCTGCTCGTCACGGGGCGCATCTCCGCGGAGCTTGCGTTCAAGGCGTCGCGGGCCGGTCTCGCATGGGTGGCGACGCCGAGCGTACCGTCCACGCTGGCCGTGGTGATCGCGCAGCGCTCGGGGATGGTGCTCGTCGGGCGGGCGGTCAGCGGGTCGCCGCACCTGCACCGGCCAGAGGCGTGACGCCGGACGCGCTGCAGGCGCTGTTGCGCGATGCGCGAACCGTCGCGGTAGTCGGATTGTCCCCTAACGCGGCGCGGCCCAGTCACACGGTGTGCCGCTATCTGCAGCGGGTGGGGTACCGGATCGTGCCGGTGAACCCGTTCCACACCGACATCCTCGGCGAGCGGTGTTATCCGTCTCTCGCAGCGGCGGCGCGAGACCACACGATCGACATCGTCGACGTGTTTCGGCGCAGCGAGTACGCGGGCGCCGCGGTCGACGAGGCCATTGCGCTCCGGCCGCGCCTCATTTGGCTGCAACAGGGGGTGATCGATGCGGCTGCGGCAGCGCGTGCGGGTGCGGCCGGGATCCCCTGTGTCATGGATCGATGCCTGGCTGTAGACCACGAACGCTTGTTCACCCCCGCCACCAGCTCACACCTGGAGTCACGATGAGCCGACTGTCGTTTGCCGTTCTCTTGACGTGTGGGATTCCCATCGGGGTCGTCGCCCAGGAGGCACCTTCCGCCCCGACGCTGATCTTCACCATCCACGCCGGCGTGGCCGGCGGGCACTCGCTCTGGACGGTTCCGAGGCAGCCGATCTGCAACACCAGCGGCGGGACGTGCTCCGGGTCCTCCTATGACACCCTGCGTATCGCTCGCAGTGTGGGCAGCGGCATCACGGCGGGGCTCTCGGTGTCCTATTTCCCCGGGCCCCACCTCGGCTACTACGGCGAGGCGGCCTTTGTGGGCTTGTCGCTGGACGACAATTGCTCCGGCGTTTACTTCGCGGGCGGTCCGGGGAGCGTGAACGATGTGCTGTGCCAAGCCGTGACGGGGACGTCGATCACGATGGGAGCGGTTTCCTTCCTCGGGGGCGTCACACTGCGTGCCGGGTCGTTGTCGGGGGTCAGTCCCTACGCGGTCCTGGGCGGCGGACTGCTCGCCTTCTCACAGAGCACGCTGGACATGTCAGGAGAAGTAATCGTGACTGGCAGTGGCCCGGAGCGCCTTTCCATCGTCGTCGACAACTCCCCCGCCCGCGTCTCCCCGGTCGCCACCCTCGGGGTGGGCCTGCGCGTGCGCTCCGGTGCGGGGTACGGCGTGCGACTGGGAATCGAGGACCTGGTCGCGAAATTCCAGCGCCTCCAGGGCCCGGTCAATGCCCTCGGCCAGGGACCGGTCACCTCGAAGTTCTATCACCATGTCGTGGTGCGTCTCGGCCTCGACGTCGTGCTGGAGAGGAAGCGCGGCCGGCGCTATTGAGATGCGAGGCGCGGTCCTCGCCGGCGGCGCCTCCAGCCGCTACGGCGGCCATCCCAAGGGACTGCTCGAAATCGGTGGCCGACGCATCCTGGACCGAGTGGTCGAGGCGCTTGCGGCCGCCAGCGGCGCCCCGCCGCTCCTCGTCGCCAACGCCTCCGACGCTTCAACATGGCGTCCTGACTTGCGGTGTGTCCCCGACGTCCGCACCGGCGCGGGAAGCCTCGGCGGCATCTACACGGCCGTCTGCGCCGGCCCGGACCCGGTCCTGTGCGTCGCCTGGGATATGCCGTTCGTAAACGCGGCGCTGCTGCGGACACTCATCGCGGAGAGCGCTGAGTTCGATGCCTTCCTTCCCGAAAGCGGCGGGCGACGCGGCGTGGAGCCACTGTGCGCTGTGTACGGCCCGGCCTGCCGTGCCGCGATCGAGCAGGCGCTGGACCGCGACGACCTGCGGGCTATCGCCTTCCACGACGCGGTGCGGACGGGTACACTATCGCTCGACCGGGTGACCTCGTTCGGCGATCCCGCGACGCTGTTCTTCAATATCAATCGCCCCGAAGATCTCGAGCGGGCGGAGGTGCTGTGGCAGCGACACGGATAATCTCGATCATCGGGAAGAAAGACGCGGGCAAGACGTCGCTCGTCGTGGCCCTGGCGGCGGAGCTGCGCCGCAAGTTCCGCGTGATGACGCTCAAGCACGGGACGCACGCCGCCGATCTCGACCAGCGCGGCAAGGACACCTGGCGCCACTGGCACGAAGGGAAGGCCGAGCGCGTGCTGCTGGAGTCGCCGGGCGCGCGCGTGCTGTTCGAGCGCACCGAGCACGAGGACGACCCGATCACCCTGGCGCGCCGCTACCTCGAAGGGGCGGACATCGTCCTCGTCGAGGGGTTCTCGGCCCATCCGCTGCCGAAGATCGAGGTGTTCCGCACGGTGTGCGGCGACGCGCCGATCTACGACCCCGCGCGCGACAACGCCGACCAGTGGGTGGCGCTGATCACCGATCAGGCGGCGTTCCGTGCGCCGTTCCCGGTGTTCCGCTTCAGCGACACGAGCTGGCTCGTGGCGCTCGCCACGCTCGCATGGGACCGCGC
>JBGPIW010000098.1:0-7733 GCA_041485045.1 Gemmatimonadota bacterium
CGGGTCGATCGCCGGGCTCGCCGCGGTGACACCCGCCGCAGGCTACGTGAGTACCGGGACGGCGATTCTCATCGGGGTCGTGGCCAGCGTCATCTGCTACTACGCGATCTGGCTCAAGAACCACCTGAAGTGGGACGACGCGCTGGACGTCTGGGGCGTGCACGGCGTGGGCGGCGTGATCGGGGTGATGATCCTTGGCCTCCTGGCCTACCGGGCCGTCAATCCCGATGGGGGCGCCGACGGGCTGCTGCATGGCAACGCCGCGTTTTTCTTCAAGGAGACGGGCGCCGTGCTGGGCGCCGCCCTCTACGCCTTTGGTTTCACCTACGCGATGCTTGCCGTGATCAACCGGATCACGCCGGTGAAGGTGAGCGCCGCGGACGAGAAGTTGGGACTGGACGAAACGCTGCATGGCGAGCACGCATACCTCTAGGCGATCGTCCGCGCCCCGCTTCTTCACGTCCCCGTCCGCATTCCGGGCCTGGCTCGAGCGGCGTCACGCGGCGGCGCGCGAGCTGCTCGTGGGGTTCCACAAGCGGCACACCGGCACCCCGAGCCTCACCTGGCCCGAGTCGGTGGACGAGGCGCTCTGCTTCGGCTGGATCGACGGGGTCCGCCGCCGCATCGACGACGAGCGCTACAGCATCCGTTTCACCCCGCGAAGGACGGGGAGCATTTGGAGCGCGGTCAACCTGAGACGGATCCGGGCCCTGATCAAGGATGGCTGGATGCGCCCCGCGGGCCAGAGGGTGTTCCAGGCACGCGACCGGAAGAAGTCCGGGCTGTACTCCTTCGAGCAGCGTCGCGAGATCAAGCTCCCGCCCCGTTTCGTGAAGGTCCTGCGGGGAAACCCCAAGGCCTGGTCCTACCTCCGGGAGCAGGCTCCGTGGTACCAGCGGACGGCGACCTTCTGGATCGTGAGTGCCAAACAGGAGCAAACCAGGCTGAAGCGACTGGCTCAGCTGATCACCCGCTCGGCTCGGGGTGAGCCGCTCGGGCCACTCGCGCGCGGCTTGACAAAGAGCCGCACCCGCGGTAAGTGACCCGGGAAGGAATCGAAAGGTCTCGCCGTATCATGCGTGGCCGTGCATCGAAGGACCCGGAACCCGACTATCCATGGCGGGCACCGCACGCACCCACCCGGTGCGCCTACACCCGCCTCCGCCCCGGCTTCTCCCTCGGCAGTCCAGCAGTTCCTTCACCACATGCGTACCGCAGTACACAGGAGGCGGTATGATCGAGCGACTCACGAAGGGTGTCGTGCTCGCTGCAATCCTGGCCGCCACGGTGGGCGTGGCCCCCGGGCTGGCAGCGACAGCGCTCGCCGACGGACGGCGGCCGGAATTCCGCAGTGCCGAGCTGGCGGCCGCGTACGCGGCGTACACACGCTCCGTCGCCGGGGCGCTCCATACCGCCACAGCGATTCCGGCGTTCGCCCGCAAGTACGGCCTGCGCTGCTCCGTCTGCCATACCGTCTGGCCCGAGCTGAGCGCCTTCGGGCAGCGGTTCAAGGACAACGGCTACCAGCTGGGCAACGATCGCGACTCGCCGATCTGGCAGAGCAACGGCTACTGGCCCATCGCCATGCGGACCACGCCGCAGTGGCATCTCGAGACGACCACGCACCAGCCGGTCGACGCCGCTCCGGGCGAGAAGACGATCACCCAGACCGGCTTCGATCTCTCCGGCGTCGATTTCCTGCTGCTCGGGACCTTGTACAAGAACATCACGTTCGGCCTCGTGCCGACGTTGGACGCCGACGGCACGACGGGGCTCGAGGCGGCGTTCGTCCGCTTCGACAATCTGGGCAACTCGCCCTGGGCCAACCTGAAGGTCGGCAAGTTCGAGCTCGACAACCTGTTGTCCGAGAAGCGGTTCACCTGGTTGTCGGCGAATGGTGGGTTTCTCTACGCCTACCACTATCTGCCCGTCGGCAGCGCGAACAACTTCGGCATGGGGGACAACCAGATCGGCGCCGAGTTCTCCGGCCACTCGATCAACAGCTACACGCGTTACAGCCTGTCGCTGCTCACGACCGACGATGGTGAGGCGGGGTTGCCGGGCGGCAAGAGCATGGACGCCATGTTCACCCTGAGCCAGGCTTTTGCGATGGGCAGCGGACTGGGCCCGACGCGGATCGGTGCCTTCGGCTATCTGGGTCACCGGCCGACCGCGTTCGAGACCATCGGCGGCACCCCGATTCCCGGCACCGGCTCGGCCAACAAATCCTTCCTCCGGATCGGGGCGACGGCCCAGGTGTGGCTGGGCAACCTGGAGCTCATCCCTCTGGTGTCGCATGCGTCCGATGATGCCACGCTGGGACCCGGCACCGACAAGCCGACGTGGAATTCAGCGCTGCTCGAGGCCCATTACGTCGCGACGCCCCGGCTCATGGTCCAGGGACGCTACGAGCTCCTGCGAATGTCCAAGCAGGGCGATCCCGCGATTCCCAAGACGATGGGCAACGCCGACGCCATCGCGGTCGGGGTCCGGGCCTACCCGTTCATGTTCAGCCGCGACGGGCTGGCCATCCATGGTGAGTTTGCGATGACGAAGACGATCGGAACCGTACCGTTGAGCGGGGACGGTTCCGGCGTCGATCCGCTGACGCCTGGGACGTCCGTCTGGAGTCGCAGCGTGATGCTCGGCTTCGACTTCGCCTTCTGAGAGGAGCCCACAAATGAAACCGCAAACGCGATGGATATCGCTCGTGTCGGCGTGTGGCGCCGTGCTCCTGCTCGGCGGCGTAACGCCCGCCTCGGCGCAGGAGACGCACGTCGCCGGTCTGACCGGCCACGCCACCACCGGGAAGCCTCTCTATGTCCGCTATTGCGCCGGCTGCCACGGCGACGACGGCGACGCTCAGGGCGAGAACGCGCAATGGATCGATCCCAAGCCGCGCGATTTCACAGCGGCCGTATTCAAATGCCGCTCGACGCCGTCCGGCACCCTGCCGACGGACCAAGATCTCTACAATACGGTCGAGCGTGGCTTCGTGACCACGAACATGCCGCCCTGGGTCGCGCTCACGCCGCAGAACCGCGTGGACCTGGTGTCCTACATCAAGACGTTCTCGCCGCGCTGGGTGGGCGCGCCCGCGCCGCAACCGATCGCGATTCCCGCCGAGACGCCGGCCACGATCGAGAGCATCTTGCACGGCCGGCAGGTGTTCCAACGGCTCGAATGCTGGAAGTGCCACGGGCCGGCAGGTCACGGCGACGGGCCCTCGGCATCCACGCTCCTCGACAGCAAGGACAACCCGATCCGGCCGTACAATTTTTCGAGCGGCACTCGCTTCATGTGCGGCAGCACGAACCAGGATCTGTATCGCATCTTCATGACCGGCCTGGACGGCTCGCCGATGCCTTCGTTCATCGACAACCTGCAGCCGAGCGAGGCGTGGGATCTGGTGCACTTCCTCCGCACCATGCAGCCGATCGCCACACCGGAGGCGCTGACCTGGCAGAACTGGATGAAGACGCATCGGGGTGAGCTCAAGCCCATCGGCCCCGAAGGAGGCACCCAATGACCCGATACTTCACCCCGACGATCGGTGCACTCGCCCTGGTAGGACTCGCGACCGCCACGACCGACGCGCCGGCCGCGCGCCCGGCAGCCGTGGGAAGGATCAGCGGCACGATCACGTTTACCGGCACGCCGCCGAAGATGCGACCGATCGACATGAGCAAGGAGCCGTCCTGCGCGAGCCAGCACGCCACGCCGGTGATGAACGAGAACGTGGTGACGGGACCCGGCAGTACCGTGCAATACGTGGTGGTGTACGTCTCGGCGGGCGATCAACCCGGCGCCACGCCGACCCAAGCGGTCCGCTACGACCAGAAAGGCTGCCAGTACATCCCTCACGTCGCGGTCATGCAGACCGGGCAGCCGCTCGAGATTTATAACGACGACCAGACATCCCATAACATCCATCCGCTCGCCAAGATCAATCCCGAGTGGAACAAGTCGCAGCCGCCCGGGTCGCCGCCGCTTCATGCGACCTACGACAAACCTGAATTCGTCGCTGTGAAATGCAACGTGCATCCGTGGATGCATGGGTACTTCGTCGTGCTCACGACGCCGCACTTCGCCGTGTCGGGTGCCGACGGGAAGTTCAGCCTCGCGGGTCTGCCGCCCGGCAAGTACACCCTCACGGCCTGGCACGAACGCTTCGGCACGCAGAGCCAGGAGGTGACGGTGAGCGAAGGCGGAACCGCGACGGCGAATTTCGTCTTCAAGGCCCTGCCGTACTGACCGGGCGCGGACCGTGGGCAAGGTATTCGCCGTCCTGCTGACGATCATCACCATCGTGTCGGCGGCGATCTTCATCCGGCATACCTGGTGGATGCCGCCGGACATTTCCCTGCATGGCGTCCGCATCGACCACCAGATGGCCGAGACGATGACCGCGTCGGGCATCCTCTTCGTGCTCGCGCAGCTGGTGCTGGCGGGTTTCGTGTGGCAGTACGGTGACCGGAAAGACGGGCGCACGGTCAAGCGGTTTCCCGGCGGGGCGACGCCGATGGTGGCGTTCGCCTCGATTCTGGTGGGTGCCGAGGTGCTGACGCTCACACTGGTCGGGTCGAAAGTGTGGGCGGGCATCTACCAGTCCCCGCCCGACTCCGGGTCGTTGCGTATCGACGTCCAGGCCGAGCAGTTCGCGTTCTACTTCCGCTACGCAGGCGCCGACGGGGCGTTCGGCGGTACCCACCCCGATCTGATCGACGACGCGAACGGCAACTTCTTCGGCCTCGATCCCGCCAACGACACTACCGCGCGGGACGACATCGTCGCGGGGTCGCTGGTCATACCGGTCAACCAGCCGGTCCTGCTCACCATGCACGCCAAGGACGTGGGACACGCGTTTTACGTGCCCGAGCTGAGAATCCAGCAGGACTTCGTGCCGGGGCTCGTGATTCCGCTGCACTTCACCGCAACCCACACCGGGAAATTCGAGCTTGTGTGCACGCAGCTCTGCGGGCTCGGGCACTACAACATGCGAGCCTATGTGGAGGTGAAGACACCCGAGGAGTTCACGCAGTGGTTGAAGGACCAGGCGGCCCAGCAATGAGCGTCCCCACCACCGCCGCACCACCTGCCGCGCCACATCACGGTCCGCCGCAGGGCTTCCTTTGGAAGTACGTCTTCAGCCTCGATCACAAGGTGATCGGGAAACAGTATCTGGGCCTCGCCCTGGTGGCCGTCTGCACCGGCATGGCGCTGTCGTGGCTGATGCGCATCCACCTCGCCTACCCGAATCTCGTCATTCCGGGCCTGGGGAGACTGTCGCCCAACGGCGCTCCCGGCGGCGTCATGACGCCCGAGTACTACCTCTCGCTCATGACGATGCACGGCACGATCATGGTGTTCTTCGTGCTGACGACTGCCCCGTTCGCCGGGTTCGGGAACTTCGTGTTGCCGATTCAGATCGGCGCGGAGGACATGGCGTTCCCCCGCTTCAACATGATGTCGTTCTGGGTGACGTTCGTGGCCTTCCTCGTGCTGGTGAGCGCGTTCTTCGTGCACGACGGACCCCCGATCTCGGGGTGGACCGCCTACGCGCCGCTCAGCGCCGTGGGCAAGTCCGCCGGGCCCGGTCAAGGCACCGGCCAGCTCCTGTGGGCGATCTCGATCGCCATCTTCTGCGTGGGGCAGCTGCTCGGCTCGTTGAACTTCGTCGCCACGACGCTCGACCTCCGCACCAAGGGGATGACCCTCGCCCGCATGCCGTACGCCACATGGGCGTGGTTTATTACCTCGGTCATCGGCTTGATCGCCTTCTCCATCCTCTTGCCCGCCTGCATCCTGCTGATTCTCGATCACGTGGCGGGCACGAGTTTCTTCATTCCGTCCGGGCTCGTGATCTCCGACGCGCTCCAGCCCCACACCGGCGGCTCGCCGCTCCTGTGGCAACACCTGTTCTGGTTCTTCGGGCACCCGGAGGTGTACATCGCGATCCTGCCCGGGTTCGGGATCGTGTCCCAGATCCTTCCCGCGTTCGCCCGCAAGCCGTTGCTCGGCCCCCGCGTGATGATCACCTGCATGGCCGCGATCGCGTTCCTCAGTTACACGGTCTGGGGCCACCATATGTTCCTGAGCGGGATGAACCCGTTCTCGGCGACGCTGTTCTCGGTGCCGACCCTCATCATCACGATTCCCGCCACGATCATCACGCTGCTCTGGATCGGCACCCTGTACGGCGGCAAGCTCCACTTCACCACCGCGATGCTGTTCTGTATCGGATTCGTGTCGGTGTTCGTGAGCGGCGGCATCAGCGGGTTTTTCCTGGCGCAGCCGTCGATCGACGTCTACCTGCACGGCACGTACTTCGTGGTGGGCCACTTTCACTTCGTGATGGGCGTCGCCGCGATGTTCGGCATTTTCGCGGGGACCTACTACTGGTTCCCGAAGATGTTCGGCCGGATGATGAACGAGACGCTGGGGAAGATCCACTTCGTTCTGACCTTCGTCGGCGTGTATTGCGTCTTCATGCCGATGCACTACCTCGGACTGCACGGCGACGTGCGACGCTACTCGGCGTTCACCGACGAGTACATGAAAGGCGACATCCCGCTGCACCGCTTCATCACCATCGCCGCCCTGTTCACCGGTGCCGTGCAGCTGTTGTTTCTGTACAACCTGGCGCGCAGCCGTTTCCGCGGCGCTCCGGCGCCGGACAATCCGTGGCAGGCCACGACCCTCGAGTGGACCACCAGCTCGCCGCCGCCGTTCGACAACTTTGGGGGCCACCATCCGGTCGTGACGCACGGGCCGAACGAGTACGGCGTCCAGGGCCAGGCGGGAGACTACGTCATGCAGAACTCGCCGGAACAGCGTCCGGCCGGCGCATGAGCGTCCGCGTCGAGCGAATGACGACACCGGCGCGGACCGGCGTCTGGGTGGGGATCGCGGCCATCGTCTTGATGGTCGCGGCGTTCACCGGAGCCCTGATCGTACGGCGGACCGAGGCGGACTGGATCCACTTCCGTCTGCCGCCAATCATTTACATCAACACCCTCGTGCTGCTCGCCAGTAGTGCGACGCTGGAGCGGGCGCGCGCCCGCCTGGCGGCGGGAAGCCACTGGCTGGCCATCACGCTGGGGTTGGGGCTCGTGTTCGTGGTCGGCCAGGTCCTGGCGTGGCGCAATCTCGCCGGTCAGGGGTTGTTCCTCGCGACGAGTCCATCCAGCGCGTTCTTTTACGTGCTCACGGCGCTGCACGGCCTCCATCTACTCGGCGGCGTGGCCGCCCTGGCGTATCTCCTGGGCCGCGTCCGGCGCGTGCAGGGCGTCGCCGGCGCGCTGGACGCGGCCACGCTGTACTGGCACTTCATGGGCGTCTTGTGGCTCTATCTCTTGCTGCTGCTGACCCTGCAGCTGTAACCCGCACGGCGGGGGAGGTGACGTGGCTGAATCGGCGATGACCGCGCATGCCGTGTCCGCCACCACGCATCCGGCGGCGCTGGAGCACTCCCCGTTCGGGATCCGCACGCCCAAGCTGGCGATGTGGCTGTTCATCATGGCCGACGCCGCAACCTTTGGCGCGATCCTGTTCGCGTACGGGTATCTCCGCATCGGGGCGGCGAACTGGACCCGCCCCTTCGCGTTCTTGCCGAGCATTCTGAACGGCATCGTCATGACGGTGGTGCTCCTGACGAGCAGTCTGACGATGCTGACCGCCGTCGCGGCCGCGCAGGGGGGCCGCATCGCGGTGGCCGTGCGCTGGATGACGGC
>JBGPIW010000099.1:0-7678 GCA_041485045.1 Gemmatimonadota bacterium
CGCGACCAGCCGGCCCTCGGCGCCGATCGCCGCCACGTTGGCAGCGACGTTGCCCGCTCCGCCGAGGGCGACGCGCCGCTGGCGCACGGTGACGACCGGCACCGGCGCTTCGGGAGAGATCCGGTCCACGTCACCCGCCAGATACACGTCGAGCATGGCATCGCCCAGCACCACGATGCGCCGAGCGTCCATTTTCGCGAGCAGCGCTTCCAGACGGTCGCGCGTCAATTCCATGGGACTGGGACTGGGACTGGGCCTGGGACTGGGACGGGGAACGAGGGACGAGGGACGAGTGGATGCATGCTGGGGGCAATCTACCGCGGTGTTATCATTGGCGCTGTCTTCTTCCCGGGAAACGAGCATGCGCGTGGAGCTGCGCCGCGGCGATCAGACGGAGACGGTGCATCGCGTGCACGTCGCCGTCGTCGATGCCGCGGGTGCACTGGTCGCGCGCGCGGGCGATCCCGGCCTCGTGACGTTCTGGCGCTCGGCCGCCAAGCCGTTCCAGGCGCTGCCGCTGGTGGCCGACGGCGCGGCCGATCGCTTCGTCCTCAGCGATGCCGAGCTGGCGCTGTGCTGTGCGTCCCATTCGAGCGAGCCCGGTCAGGTCGAGTTGGTACGCGAATTCCTCCGGAAGATCGGGTGTCGCGAGGATGATTTGCGGTGCGGACCCCACACACCGCTCGCCGAGCACGTGGCGAAGGACTATCAGACGCGTGGCGTGCAGCTCACCGCGGTGTACTCGAACTGCTCGGGGAAGCACACCGGCATGCTGGCGCTGGCCCGTTCTCACGGCTGGCCGACCGCGGATTATCACCGGCTCGCGCACCCGGTGCAGCAGCGCTGCCTCGAGGAGGTGAGCCGCTGGACGAGCCTGTCCCCGGACCAGATCGGCACGGCGGTGGACGGGTGTGGAGTCGTTTGCTACGCTCTGCCGCTGAGAAACATGGCGTTGGCCTATGCGAGACTGGGGATGGGGGACGAGGGACGGGGGAGGAGCGGGGACACGTCCCGCGTCCCTCCTCCCTCGTCCCGCGTTGTATCGGCCATGCTCCGCCACCCCGACCTGATCGCGGGCGAGCGCCGGCCGTGTACGGAGATGATGACCGCCTTTCCCGGGCGGCTGATCACCAAGGTGGGCGCGGAGGGTGTGTATTGCGCGTTGCTGGTACAGGAGGGACTGGGAGTGGCAATCAAAGTGGAAGACGGGCACGGGCCGGCTGCCGCACTGGCGATCGCGCGGACACTCGAGGAGCTGAGCCTGCGGCCGCAGCCGGACTCGCTCCGCGCCCGGCCGATCCACAACACGCGGGGCGAATCGGTCGGGGAGCTGCGCGTTTTCGGCTCCCTCGAGCGCTAGAACGATGACGGACAAACCCAGCGCATCCGCTAGCGTGTCGCCGTCACTCGATCCGCGGACGATCGCGTTGCTGCGCGTGGCGATGGCGGTAAGCCGCGGCGACGAAGGCGCGACGCGCGCGCGCATGCAGGCGGCGCACGGGGCGGGCGTCTCCGTCCTGTGGATGGAAGAGCTGCTGCTCCAGAGTTTCCTCAATGTGGGGTATCCGCTCACGCTGGCGGCGTTCGCGATCTGGCGGGACGTGGCGGGGGCGACGCCGGCCGACGGTGGCGAGTCGTTGTTGCACGGCGAGCACGGGCGCTGGGCGAAGCGGGGGGAGGAGCGGTGCGCTGCGGTGTACGGGCGGACCTACCACAAGCTGCTCCTGAACCTGCGCGGGCTCCACCCGGCGGTCGAATCGCTCGTGATCGTCGACGCCTACGGAAAGCTCCTCGGCCGGCCGGGACTCGATGCCGCGCGCCGGGAGCTGTGCACGCTGGCGGCGATCACGATGCTGCCGGCGCCGCGACAGCTGCACGCCCATCTGCGGGGGGCGCTGAACCTCGGCTGGTCGAAGGAGGATGTGGACGCGGTGCTCGTGCTGGCGGAGCAGGAACTCGGCTCGCAACGGGCGTTGAAGGTGTGGGAGCTCTGGGCCGACGTCCGAGAACGGAAACTCTGAAATGCGGAGTGCGGAATGCGGAGTGATGGCGGTGAGGTCGTGACGACGGGCCGCCTCAAAGACCGGACGCGAGGGTTCGCCCTGAGCGTGATTCGAATCGTCGAAGCTTTTCCACGTGACCGCTGTGGGCGTGTGATCGGCGATCAACTGTTCCGAGCCGGGACGTCCGTGGCAGCCAATTACCGCGCTGCCGCTCGTGCGCGATCGCGCCGAGAGTTCATTGCGAAGTTAGGGATTGTCGAGGAAGAAGGAGACGAGTCGTTGTTTTGGCTCGAGCTGGCCGTGGATTGCAGTCTGGTGAATCGCGATCAGGTGCTGTCTCTACTCAAGGAGGGGAACCAGATACTCGCGATGGTCGTGTCGTCCATACGAACAGCAAGACAGGCCAAGGGCGTCACTCCGCATTCCACACTCCGCACTGCGCGCTCCCAGTGTTCATAGACCGCGCCGTCGTCCACGTCGTGGCCGGTGCAGGAGGGGCGGGAGCGTCTTCTTTCCGCCGTGAGAAGTTCGTCCCCAAGGGCGGACCGGACGGGGGGGACGGGGGCTCCGGGGGCAGCGTGCTGGTGCGCGCCGATGCGAACCTCGCCACACTCCTCGACTACCGCTATCACACCTTGTGGAAGGCGGAGCGGGGCATACACGGCAAGGGCAAGCAGATGACGGGGAAATCGGGCGCCGATCTCGTCCTGCCCGTGCCCCCGGGGACGGAAATCCACGACGCGGAGTCGGGAGCCGTGTTGGGGGAGATGCTGCATGTGGGTGATACACTGCTGGTCGCCAAGGGTGGTCGCGGTGGGCGCGGCAATGCCCGTTTCGCCACGCCCACGCACCAGTCCCCGCGCGAGTGGGAGCCGGGCGAGCTCGGCGAAGAAAAGCGCATCGAGCTCGTGCTGAAGCTCATCGCCGACGTCGGCCTGTTGGGCGAGCCGAACGCGGGAAAGAGCACGCTGCTCTCGGTCGTCTCGGCGGCGCGGCCGAAGATCGCGGAGTATCCCTTCACGACGCTCGAGCCGCATCTGGGGGTCGTGGGGCTGTCCGATCAGCGCAGCTTCGTCATGGCCGACATCCCGGGGATCATCGAGGGTGCACACGCGGGCAAAGGTCTGGGCCTGCGGTTCCTGCAACACGTGGAGCGCACCCGGATCGTCGCGGTTCTCATTCCGGCGGACAGCCCCGATCCGCAGGCTACCTACGATTTGCTGCGGCGCGAGGCGGGGCTCTACGGCGCCGAGCTCGCATTGAAACCGCATGTCGTCGTCATAACGAAGGCAGACCTGCTCCCGCCGGATGCCGCACCGCCGGAGGTCCGGACGGTCGACGGCTCGCCGGTCGTCCGTGTGTCGGCGGTGACCGGCGCCGGTCTTCCCCAACTGCTGGAAGCGCTGTGGCAGCGCCTGCGCGCGCCCGCGACGACGAGTTAGCGGCCTACCTGGCGCTCTCGCAGGTGCCGGGAATCGGGGCGGTGCGGCTGCGGACGCTCGTCGCGGCGTTCGGCAGTGCCGGGGGCGCGTTGCTGGCGCCGCAGGGGGCCCTCGCGGCGCTTCCCGGGTTCGGGCCGGCGGCGGCCGCCGCCGTGCGTGGCGCGCGTCGCCGTTCGGGTGAGGAGATCCTGGAGGCGTTGGAGCGCGTGGGCGCGGCGGTCCTCCTCTCCGGGGACGCCGCCTACCCGCCGCTGCTGGCGGAAATCAGCGAGCCGCCGGCGGTGCTGTACGTGTGGGGCGACATCGACTTGTTGACGCGTCCGTGCGCGGCGCTCGTCGGCAGCCGCGCGCACTCGCCCTACGGGGCCGAGGCGGCGCGCCTGCTTGCGTCGGGGGTGGCTCGCGCGGGGGCGGTCGTGGTAAGCGGGATGGCGCGCGGTCTCGATGCCGTCGCCCATCAATCCGCGCTCGATGCCGGAGGCACGACGGTCGGCGTGCTGGGGAACGGCTTCGGCGTGGTCTACCCGGCCGCCAATCGTGCGCTGTACGAGCGCGTCGCGGCGCACGGGTGTCTCGTCACGGAGCTGCCGCCGGGCGAGCGTCCGCGGGTCAGCACGTTTCCGCGACGCAACCGTATCATCGCGGGCCTCGCCGGCGTCACGGTGGTGATCGAGGCGGCCGTGGGTTCCGGGGCTCTGATCACGGCGGATTGCGCACTGGATCAGGGGCGCAGCGTGCTGGCGGTACCTGGCCCCATCACCAGCGCGACCTCCACCGGGTGTAACAAGCTGATTCAGCAGGGGGCGAAGCCCGCGCTGACGGCCGCGGACATCCTGGAGGAGTTGGGCCTCGTTGCGCTGACCCCTGGAGCGGTGCCGCACGAGATCGCTCCCGCTCCCGCGTGGCCGCCGGACTTGAGTGCGTCTCAGCGATCGCTGTGCGAATCGCTGGGCGCGGCACCCGCCCACGTGGACGCGTTGGTGCGCGCGACAGGACTCGAGTCCGGCGAGGTCCTGGCCACGCTTACGGAGCTCGAGTTGCGGGGGCTCGTAGTCCAGCGACCGGGGATGATCTTCCAATTGCAGAGTGGTAAATAGAGTGGTAAATGATGAATGCAGAGTATCGACATTCGGCATTCTGCATTCATCACTCTGCATTCGCTTAGATTGTCACTGGTGCACCATCTCTATCTCCACGTCCCTTTCTGCGCGCGCCGCTGTACCTATTGCGATTTCTCGATCGCCATACGCAAGCGGATCCCGGCGGACGACTACGTCGCCGCGATTCGGGCCGACCTCGAGCGACAGGCAACGGTAGGTCCGCTCGAGACCGTGTATCTCGGTGGCGGAACCCCATCGCTACTGCCGCCGGACGCTGTCGCTACGCTACTTCGGTACGTCTTCGACCATACGTCTTCTCCCTACGCTGCCGAAGTGACGCTCGAAGCCAATCCCGAAGACGTGACGCCCGACGCCGCCCGCGCCTGGATCGCGGCCGGGATCAATCGCGTGTCGCTGGGCGCGCAGTCGTTCGACGATCGGGTGCTCGGGTGGATGCATCGCTCGCACGACGCCCAGCAGATCGGGATCGCCGTGGACACGCTGCGCCGTGCGGGCGTGGACAACATCTCGCTCGATCTCATTTTTGCCCTGCCCGCCGAGCTGGGGCGCGACTGGTCCCGAGACCTGGACCACGCGATAGCCCTCGAGCCCGCGCATTTGTCGCTGTATGGTCTCACCGTAGAGCCCCGCACCCCGTTGGCACGGTGGGTGTCGCGCGGCGCCACCACGGTGACCGACGACGAACGCTACGCGGAGGAGTACTTGTTGGCGCATGAGCGACTGGCCAGGGCCGGATACAATTTCTACGAAGTGTCGAATGCCGCGCGCGACGGTGGTCGTTCCCGACACAACAGCGCCTACTGGAACGGCCGGTCGTATATCGGGCTCGGACCCTCCGCGCACTCCTACGATGGCCGCACGAGACGATGGAATATCCCGGCCTGGGAAGCCTATCGACGGGCCCTGGCCGAAGGACGTTCGCCGGTCGAATCGGAGGAGGTCCTCACCGGCGAGCAGCTGGAGCTGGAACGCCGCTATCTCGGGCTGAGGACTGCGGAGGGCCTCCACCAACCTCCTTCAGCGCCGCTCTCCGCCATGGTTGAAAAGGGTTGGCTCGTGGAGCAGGCCGACCGGGTGCGTTGCACGCCCGAGGGCTGGCTGCGGCTCGACGCCCTGGTCGGCGCCTTGACCGGGTCGGCTGCAATTTCGTAATTTGTTTCCCTGAAAGGGGTTGGAAGTTCTTTGGCCACATCGCAACTGAGTGAGCGCGAGCGCCTCGTGTTGGGCGCCGTGATCGAGACTTACGTCCAGACCGCCGAACCGGCGGCCAGCCGAACCATTGCCAAGCGGTTCGGTCTGGGGCTCTCGGCTGCCACCATCCGCAACACGATGAGCGACCTGGAGGAGAAGGGGTTCCTGTACCACCCCCACACCTCCGCCGGGCGTATTCCGACGGACCAGGCCTACCGCATGTACGTCGATGCCCTCACGCGGCTGCCGGCGGTTTCGCTGGACGACGCGCATCAGATCCGCGAGGAGCTGGCCGGCCCTCGCAACGCGGTGGATCAGGTCCTGGCGCGAGCCGCGCAAGTGCTCGGCGTACTCACGCAGGAGCTGGGCATGGCCGTCGGTCCGTCACTCGACGCGGCGGTGCTCGAACGGCTCGAGCTGCTCGTCGTGTCGAGCGATCGTCTGCTGCTCGTGATGACGCTGCAGAGCGGGGCGGTGCGCACGATTTTCGTCGAGGTCCCGTCGCACATGGCGGCGGAAGCGGTGGTCCAGGTCTCCGTCGTCCTGAACGAGCGGCTCGCAGGGCTGAGCCTCAAAGAGATCCGCGCGACGCTCTCGGAGCGGCTCCGTGATGCGACCCCGAGCCCCGAGTCGACCGAGCTGCTCAATATTTTCGTGCAGGAGGCGGACGAGCTGTTCGAAGTGCCGGCGACGGGCGTGCTGCTGTCGTCGGCGCAGCTGCTCGCGGGACAACCGGAGTTCGCCTCCGCCGAGCGGCTGCAGGGGCTGCTCGAGATGACCGAGCGCCGCGACCAGCTGCGCGAAGCGCTCGCGCAGCGCACCTCACCAGGACTCACCATCACGATCGGGAGCGAGCACCTGGATCCGAAGCTCGCGGCGTTCACGCTCGTCACGTCGTCGTATCGCTCGGGGCCGCTGTCGGGCGTCATCGGCGTGCTCGGACCGACGCGCATGCCGTACGACAAGATCGTGGCGCTGGTGGATCACACGAGCCGCCTGGTGCAGGAGCTGTTGCAATGAGTCGGCGCGGCGACTACTACGCGATGCTCGGCGTTGGGAGCGACGCCTCCGAGGCGGAGATCAAGAAGGCGTACCGCAAGCTCGCGATGGAATTCCACCCGGATCGGAATGCGGCGCCCGAGGCCGAGGAGCGGTTCAAAGAGATTACGGAAGCCTACGAGGTGTTGCGCGACGCCGATCAGCGCGCGACCTACGACCGCTTCGGCGCAGCGGGGCTCAAGGGTGGTGGCGCAGGCGGACCGTTCGGCGGCGGGTTCGCCCACTTCGATCTCTCCGAGGCCCTCAACATCTTCATGCGGGATTTCGGGGGATTGGGCGGCTTCGATGCGTTCTTCGGGGGCGGAGAACGCACCCGCCGCGACCGCCGCCGGGGGCCGGATCTCAAAGTCTCGATCAAGCTGACGCTCTCCGAAGTCGCGACCGGCGCCACCAAGGCGCTGAAACTTCGCACGCTCGACACGTGCGAGACCTGTCACGGGACCGGCGCCAAGGACGGGGCGAAGCCGACGCCGTGCGGTACGTGCGGCGGCACCGGCGAAGTGCGGCGTGCCGCGCAGTCCATGTTCGGTCAATTCGTGTCGGTGTCGCCGTGTCCGTCCTGCGCCGGCGAGGGAACCGTCGTGCGGGCGCCCTGTCCCAGCTGCCGTGGCGATGGACGGGTCAAAGCGGAAAAGACGGTGCAGCTCGATGTCCCGGCCGGGGTCGCCGACCACCATTATCTGACGGTTCGCGGGCAGGGCGTGCCGGGTCCGCGCAACGGCCCGCCGGGCGACCTGATCGCCGTGCTCGAAATCGCCGAGGATCCGCGCTTCGAGCGGCACGGGGATGATCTGGTGTACGATCTGCCGATCTCCTTCAGCCAAGCGGCCCTCGGCGTCGAGTCGGAGATCCCCACGCCGTA
>JBGPIW010000100.1:0-7666 GCA_041485045.1 Gemmatimonadota bacterium
CTGCGGCGGGCGTTGAATGCGATGCTGCCGCGCGATATCTGGGTCGAGCGGGTCCATGCGATGCGGGAAGAGTTTCACGCGCGTCGTAGCGCGACGGCCCGGCGCTACCGTTACGAGATTGGAACCGACGACGCCAGCCACTCGCCGTTTCGCCGACCGTTCGAATGGGGGCTGGGCCGCCCGCTCGACTTGGGGCTGCTCGCGGAGGCCGCCGGGACTCTGCCCGGGACGCATGATTTCCGCGGCCTCGCCGCCGCCGGTGCGGCGAAACCCGATTACCGATGCCGGGTGGCGCTCGCCGGCTGGGCGCCGCGAGCGGACGGAGCGGGTGTGACGTTCACGATCGAGTCGGACCGGTTTCTTCACCGGATGGTGCGGTTTCTTGTGGGCACGATGGTCGACATCGCGCTCCGACGCCGTCCGCTGCCGGACCTCCCCCAGTTGCTGACCGCGACCGACAACGAGGCGGCGAGTCCGCCGGCTCCACCCCAGGGACTCTACCTGGAGCTGGTGCGATATCCTTCAGACCTCTACGCCGAGGCGCACACATGAAGTTTTTCCTCGACACGGCCAGCCTCAAGGACATCAGCTGGGCCGCCCAGGCCGGGCTCATCGACGGCATCACGACGAACCCGTCACTGCTCGCCAAGCAGGCGGGTGATCTCGACCCGCGCGACGTGCTCAAGGAGATCTGCTCGCTGGTCGAGGGACCGGTGTCGGCCGAGGTCGTCGCGCTCGAGGCCGATGCCATGGTGCGGGAAGGTAAGTCGCTCGCCCAGATTGCCGACAACATCATCGTAAAAATCCCGATGCTCGAAGCCGGCATGGTGGCGGTGCGCCGGCTCGCGACCGAAGGGATCCGCACCAACGTCACGCTGTGCTTCTCGAGCGTGCAGTGCCTCATCGCGGCCAAGGCGGGCGCCACCTACGTGAGCCCGTTCATCGGACGGCTCGACGATGTGGGACAAGAGGGCATGGACGTCATCCGCGAGGCACGGCAGATTTTCGACAACTACGCCATCGCGACCCAGATCCTCGCGGCCTCGATGCGTCACCCCCGGCACGTGGTGGAGGCCGCGATGATCGGCGCCGACGTGGCGACCCTGCCCCCCGAGGTCCTGCGCAAGCTGCTGCAGCATCCGCTCACCGACCGCGGCCTGGAGCAGTTCCTGGCGGACTGGAAGACGCTCGGCGCGCGCGCCAAGGCGCCCGTGTGACCTGGGAGTCTCCGCTCTCCTCCCGATACGCTTCCCCGGCGATGCAAGCGCTGTGGAGCGAGCGGCGCCGCATCGGACTCTGGCGCCGGCTGTGGCTCGCCCTCATGGAGGGCGAGCGCGAGCTCGGCGTCGAGATCCCCGCCGACGCGATCGCGCAACTCCGCGCCCATCTGGACGACGTGGACCTGGTGCGGGCGGCGGAATTCGAGAAGCGGATGCGGCATGACGTCATGGCCCACATTCACGCGCTGGGCGAGCAGGCGCCAGCGGCGCGCCCCTACCTGCATCTCGGGGCCACCAGCGCCTTCGTGACCGACAACGCCGACCTCGTGCTGATGCGCGAAGCGCTGACGCTGCTGGTCGGCCGGGTCGCCGCCGTGCTCGTGGCTCTGAGCCACACGGCACGCCGCCACCGCGCCCGACCCTGCGTCGCCTACACGCACTTTCAACCCGCCCAGCTCACCACCGTGGGCAAGCGCGCGACCCTGTGGATGCAGGAATTCCTGCTCGACGCCGAGGAACTGCTGCACCGCGCTGAGACGCTCCAGTTCCGCGGCGTGAAAGGCACCACCGGCACGCAGGCGAGCTTTCTCGAATTGTTCGACGGCGATCACGAGAAGGTGCGCGAGCTGGACATCCGCGTCTCGGGCCGGCTCGGCTTCACGAATGTGTTTCCGATCACGGGCCAGACCTACACCCGCAAGCAGGACGCCCAGGTGCTGGCCGCCCTCGCCGGCGTCGCCGCCTCGGCTGCGAAATTCGCGACCGATCTCCGCCTGCTGCAGCACGAGGGCGAGCTGCTCGAGCCGTTCGAGAGCGAGCAGGTCGGATCGTCGGCGATGCCGTACAAGCGCAACCCGATGCGGGCGGAGCGGATGACGGGCCTGGCCCGGTTCGTCATCGAGCTCGAGGGCAACGCCTGGCACACCGCCGCCGAACAGTGGCTGGAGCGTACCCTCGACGACAGCGCCAACCGCCGCCTGGTTGTCCCGGAAGCGTTTCTCGCCGCGGACGCCATCCTGGTGCTCGCGACCAACGTCGCCGCGGGTCTCGAAGTCCGCGAGGCGGTGATCCGCCGGAACGTGGAAGAGGCCATGCCCTACCTGGCGACCGAGCGCCTGCTCATGCGCGCGGTGAAAGCCGGTGGCGATCGTCAGCGCTTGCACGAGGTCATCCGGGTCCACAGCTTGGCGGTAGCGCAGGCGACGGCCGAGCAGGGCGCGCCGAACGATCTCTTGGCGCGCCTGGCAGCCGACCCGGCATTCCGGGCGGTGGGGATCGCCGCGCACCCCGACGAGCTCGACCCCGCCGGCTACGTGGGCCGCTCGCCCGAACAGGTCGACCACTTTCTGAATGAGGTCCTGCCCGCCGTGCTGCGCCGGATCGAGACCATCGCGCCCACTGCGGGCGCCGCCGAAGTGAAGGTATGACGACCGTCACCCCGCTGGTGACCAGCCACCTCCCCCTGCGGCTCGTGCGGCGAGGCAAGGTGCGCGAGATGTACGAAGTCGATGCCGACACCCTGCTCATGGTGGCGAGCGACCGCGTCAGCGCCTTCGATGTGGTGCTGCGTGAGCCCGTCGCCTTCAAGGGGTCCGTGCTGACCCAGCTGTCCGCGTTCTGGTTCGGCCGTCTGGCGCACGTCATCCCCAACCATCTCCTCACCGCGGATGCCGCCGACATCATCGCGCGCGTGCCGGCGCTAGCCTCCCACCACGACACCCTGGCCGGCCGGGCGATGCTCGTGCGGCGCACCACGCCCATACCGTTCGAATGCGTCGTCCGAGGGTATCTCGCCGGATCCGCATGGGCCGAGTACCGGAAGTCGGGCACTCTCGCCGGCGAGGCCCTCCCCCCGGGGCTCGTCGAGAGTCAGCAGCTCGAGCCCGCCGTCTTTTCCCCGGCAACGAAAGCCGAGACCGGCCACGACGAAAACGTGCCGTTCGCCCGCATGTCGCAGGTGCTCGGCGCGTCGGTGGCCGAATCGCTCAAGCGCGCCAGCCTGGCCCTCTACGAGGAAGGGCGCGTGTACGCCGCCGGCCGCGACATCCTCATCGCCGACACCAAGTTCGAGTTCGGGGCCGCGCCGGACGGCACCCTGCTGCTGATCGACGAGGTCCTGACGCCCGACTCGTCTCGCTTTTGGCCCGCCGACCGCTACCAACCCGGCAAGAGCCAACCGAGCTTCGACAAGCAGCCGCTGCGCGACTTTCTGTCCGGACTCAAAGACCAGGGCAAGTGGGACGGCAACGATCCGCCACCCGCCCTTCCACCCGTGGTCATCGCGGCCACGAGCGCCCGGTACCGGGAAGCGTATCGCCTTCTCACCGGGGGCTCGCTCGAGGTGCCGCGGTGAGGATGGCCCCCGAAGGGTGGCCGTTCATCGCGATCGGCTGGGGGCTCGCCGCCCTCGGCGCCTGGGCGGCGTTGCGATGGAGCGGGTGGTGGTGGGCACTGGAGGTCGTGGTCCTCGTCCTGGCCCTGTGGCTGCTCGTGTTCTTCCGGAACCCGGAGCGTATCGGCCCGCGTGGCGACCGCTACGTGATCGCGCCGGCCGACGGCAAGATCGTCAGTGCGGTAGAGGCCGACGAGCCCGCCTACCTCCACGCCCGTGCCCTGCGCCTTTCCATCTTCATGAGCGTCTTCGACGTGCACGTCAACCGGTACCCGGTCTCGGGCGCCGTCGCCTACCGGCATTACAACGCGGGGAAGTTCCTGCATGCAGCCGCCGACAAGGCCAGTCTCGACAACGAGCAGTCTTCGATCGGGATCGCGGGACCGCACGGCCCCCTGCTGGTACGACAGATCGCGGGCGCGATCGCCCGCCGCATCGTGACCGACGGCAAGGTCGGTGATGCGGCGATCCAGGGCGCGCGGCTCGGCATCATCCGCTTCGGCTCGCGCGTGGACGTGTATCTCCCGCTCAGCACCAACCCGGCCGCACGGGTACGCGTGGGCGACCGGGTGTCCGCCGGCGCCACGGTCCTGGCGGAGTACGCCCCATGACCGCGCCCGCTCCCCGGCGCAGCGGCGTGCGGCGCGTCGTCGTCATCGTCCCGAGCCTGTTCACGCTCTTCAATCTGTTTTTCGGGATCTGGTCCATCACCTTGGCCGCGAGGGGGGAGCTGTATCGCGCGAGCTGGTTCATTGTGTTCGCGGGGATTCTCGATACACTGGACGGTCGCATCGCGCGGTTGTCCAATACGGGCACGCGCTTCGGTGCCGAGCTGGACAGTCTAGTGGACGTGGTGAGCTTCGGCGTTGCCCCCGCATATCTCATGTATGAGCTGCATTTCGCCACCGCCGGGGCGGCGGCCTGGATCTTCTGCTACTTCTACGTCATGGGAGCGGCCATCCGGCTGGCGCGGTTCAACATCACGCAGGCGGGCCATACCAAGGCGTACTTCGTCGGCCTTCCCTCTCCCGCCGCCGGCATGACGCTCGCCACCTACTACCCGTTCACCCAGACCGACCTGTACGCCCAGTTGCACGGGCTCCCGTGGCCCTTGCTCCTGAACTTCCTGATGATCAGCTGCACGATCCTCATGGTGAGCAACGTACGGTATGCCACACTGCCGCGGGCCAGCCTCCGCACACTGCCCGGGCTCTTGGGACTTCTCACCCTGCTGTGTATCCTCTTCTTCGGCGTCTGGCAGCATGACGCGTTCTTCTTCCCGCTCGGGATCGCGTACATGCTGTACGGTGTCGCCCGAGCCGCTTTGCTGGGCTTCTTCGCGAACGGGGATGACTCCGGGGAAACCGACATCGCCGGCCCCATCGTAATCACCGACGCCGACGCCGATCGCGTCGATGACGCCTTTGGCCCGCGCTCGCGCGGGATCTCCCCTCGGAGTCACACCTGATGCCCGCCTATCGCGTGGAGATCCGTGTGATGCCCCGCGCCGCGCTGCTCGATCCTCAAGGGCAGGCGGTGGGCCGGGCGCTGCAGGCTCTCGGGTTCGTCGATGTGGAGGACGTGCGTGTCGGCAAGCACCTCGTGGTACGACTCGAGGCCGCAACCCAGGATGCCGCGGCGGCCCGCGCCCGCTCGATGTGCGACCGGCTGCTCGCCAATTCCGTGACGGAGGATTACCAGGTGCTGGTGGAGGCCGCCTGATGCACCGCATCGCCGTGGTCGTGTTCCCCGGCTCCAACTGCGAGACCGAGACCCTCGAGGCCGCCGCCTCCGCCGGGTCGAACGTCCACTGTGTCTGGCACCGCGATACCGAGCTGGGTCAGGTCGACGCGGTGATTCTGCCCGGCGGGTTTAGCTATGGCGACTACCTTCGCTCCGGCGCCATCGCCCGATTCTCTCCGGTCATGGCGGCAGTGGCGGCGCACGCGCGCGCGGGTGGGTCCGTGCTGGGCATCTGCAACGGATTCCAGATCCTGTGTGAAGCGGGCCTCCTGCCCGGCGCCCTGATGCGGAACAGCGGCCTGCGGTATCTCTCGCGACCGGTGCGGGTTCGAGTCGAGGCGACCGATACCCCCTGGACCCGTCTCTACGTTCCGGGTGAGGAGCTCGTCGTCCCCATCGCCCACGGGGACGGCCGCTACGTCGCCGACGAGCGCACCGCGGCCGAGCTCGAAGCCGAGGGTCGCATCGTGTGGCGGTACGTCGCCGAAAACCCGAACGGCTCGACCCGCGATATCGCCGGCGTCTCGAACGCCGGTCGCAACGTCGTCGGCATCATGCCGCACCCCGAGCGGCGCAACACGCCCGTACTCGGCGGCACCGATGGCGCCCGTGTCTTTCTTTCCCTGGAGGCTGATCATGCGACGCAGCATGCTGGTGGTGTGCGCGCTGTTGGCGGGCACCACGCTGAGCTGTGACAAGATCAAGCAGGCAATAGATAAGCGCCGGAATCCCACCCGGACCCCGGCGCCGCAGACGGCCACACGTGATACCACCAAGAAGCCGGCACCGGCCACACCCGCGGCCACTCCCGCGGCGACACCCCCGGCGGGTACCAAGCCGGCCCCGGCGACGCCTGCGGAGCGCCCGGCCGCCGCGGCTCCCCGCACACCCGCGCCCCAGGCGCCGCGGACGGTCATGCGCGACGAGCCCTTCAACTCCGCGGACACCGGCACGGTCGCCCCGGGGATGAGTCAGCAGGAGGTCGTCGGCCTGTGGGGACCGGCGTTCGCCGTCCGGCATGCGGGGGCGTTCACCTACCTGCATTACCCGAACGGCTGCGAATACACCTGCGGTACCGACGACGTCGTGATCCTCCAGAACGATCAGGTGGTGGACGTGATCGTCCGCTGGCACGGACACGGATACAGCGGGCAGTCCACTTCCCCTCCCGGGCAGACGCCCGAGCCCACGCTTCCCTAACCGATCGGGTCCATGACTACCGGGACGAGCCGAAACGAGGACGAATACTTCGCAAAGCGGGACGCGGAGCTGATGCGCCAGCAGCGTGAGGCGCTGCAGCGCGCAGCCACCGACGCCGAGCGCAAGTCGCACCACATGAAGTGTCCGAAGTGCGGCTATGATTTGATCACCGGCGACTGGGACGGGATTCAAATCGACCAGTGCACGCACTGCCATGGCATCTGGTTCGATGCCGGCGAGGCCGAAGCGGTGTTGAAGCACCCGCACCCCAACGTCATCGCGCGGGTGCTGGGTGCGGTCATGAAAGGCGTGTCCGGCGCCCGGGCCTCCGACACGTGAGGCCCGCGCCGGGCCCGTTTTCCGGCGATCCGCCGATCACGCCCGACCTGGTGCGCGAGCACAATCTCACGGAGGAGGAGTACGCCCGGATCGAACAGATGCTCGGGCGGACCCCGACATTCGCCGAGCTCGGGATCTTCTCCGCGCTGTGGAGCGAGCACTGCTCCTACAAGCATTCCAAGCCGATCCTGAAGACGTTCCCCACCACGGGGCCGCAGGTCGTACAGGGGCCCGGTGAGAACGCGGGCGTTCTGCGACTTCCGGAGGGATGGGCGGTAGCCTTCAAGATCGAGTCCCACAATCACCCGTCGGCGGTCGAGCCGTACCAGGGCGCGGCAACGGGAGCCGGCGGCATCCTCCGCGATGTGTTCACTATGGGCGCGCGGCCGGTGGCGTTGCTGAACAGCCTGCGCTTCGGTCCACTCGAAGAAGTCCGCAACCGCTACCTCCTCGCGGGGGTCGTCCGGGGCATCGGCGACTACGGGAATTGCGTCGGTGTACCCACCCTGGGCGGGGAGGTGGATTTCGCACCGGGATACTCCGGCAACCCGCTGGTGAACGCGATGTGCGTCGGCCTGCTCCGCGAACGCGATCTGATCACCGCCGCTGCGCACGGCGTGGGGAACGTGCTGCTCGCCGTCGGCGCGCGCACCGGACGCGACGGCATTCACGGTGCCTCTTTCGCCTCCGAAGAGTTGTCCCAAGACAGCGAGCGACGCCGACCGCAGGTACAGGTCGGCGATCCCTTCACCGAGAAGCTGCTGCTCGAAGC
>JBGPIW010000101.1:0-7665 GCA_041485045.1 Gemmatimonadota bacterium
CGGGCCTGCTCCTCACGACCGAGTGCGTCGTGGTGGAGAAGACGGAGAAGGAGAAGGCGCCTCCCATGCCCGGCGGCGGCGGCGGCATGGGTGGGATGTACTAAACGGCTAGAGGCACAGTCGCTTAGGCACACAGTCGCTGAGACACAGAAAGGGCACTCCATGATGACTCGGGAGTGCCTTTTCCGTGCGCGCTATCCCCGAAGCCATTGCTGTCTACTATCTTAGATGGTGACCTCGCCATCCGGACGAGCTCCCGGCACGGGTAGCGCGCCGCCCGAGCGCGCCACGCTGTCGCGCGAGTTGAGCGAGTTCCTGATCGAGCTCTCCATCGCTCTCCACAAACACGCGATGTATCCGCAGGGCCACCCGTCGCTGGGCCCAGCGGTCGCCCGTCTGGTGCACCGCGGGGAGACCTTGCTCCAGGACCGTCCCTCAATCTCCCTGGGCGTCGCACGCGACCAGCTCGTGATCGAAGGCGTCGCCACGGAGCCCAGGCACCCGGTGCTCGCCGAGCTTGCGGGTCGGTTGCACCGTCATCACCTGGGCGCCGTGACGTTCAGCCGCGGCATCGAACCCGAGGAAGTGACCGACGCCCTGCGTACGCTCGCCGTCGAGGCCGACCGCACGGGACAGCCCCTCGGCATGGGCGATCCCGCGAGACTGTCCGCGTGGCAGCACATCCGGCTCTACCCGCTGAGCTACGAGCGGCTCGAGCTTTTGGAGCAGGCCGACCTGAGCGCACCCGTCGTGGTGGCGGGACCGGTCGAGGGGTCGAAGGACGCCGACGGCGTCACGCGCGACGCTCGGGTGCGCGGCGCGCAGCTCTGGATCGGCATGGCGCGGGCGGCGCTCCCGGAGCTGCTCGACGAGGACGCAGCGCCGACCAAGCCGGCCGTGATCGCAAAAGCGATCGACGATCACGCACGGGGGGCGGCCTATGACCAGGTGATCGTGGGCTACCTGCTGCAGATCGCTCGGGAGTTGAAGGTGGCGGGCGGGCCGGAGGCGGACGAGCTGCGCCGGCGCACGTCGCGGCTGATCGCCGAGATGCGGCCCGACACTCTGCGCCGCCTGATCGCGATGGGGGGGGATACGGCGCAACGCCGTCAGTTCGTGCTCGACGCTTCGCACGGCATGGCGGTCGAGGCGGTCCTCGAGGTGGTGAAAGCGGCCGCCGATGCGTCCCAGCACGCGGTCTCCGGATCGCTGATGCGCATGCTCTCGAAGCTCGCCGCACACGCGGAGCAGGGCTCCCCGCAAGCGCGACCGTTGGCCGATCATGCGCTGCGCGATCAGGTGCGGACGCTGCTCACCGGGTGGGATCTCGCCGACCCCAACCCCGAGGGCTACGGACTCGCGCTGCAGGGGATGTCGCAGGCGGCACCGGTGGTGGCGTCGGCCCAGCTGGAAAGCATGCGCGGCACCGAGCCCGAGCGGCTCATCCAGATGAGCCTGGAAGTGGACGCAGTGGGGCCGAATGTGTACCGGGCCTGCGCGGCGATGGTGGAGATGGGGCGGCTGGCGGAGGTGGTCGATCTGCTGGAGCAGGCGCCGGAGTCGGCGGCGGCCCCCGACCTGTGGGCGCGGGCGGTGAGTCCCGACACGCTACGCTGGCTGCTCGAGGCCCAGCCGGTGGACCTCGCACTGGTGGACCGCCTGCTGCCGCGGCTTGCCGAGCGCGCGGCCGATCCGCTGTTGGACGCGCTCGCCGCCGCGGAGGCGCGGTCCACCCGCCGGGCGATGCTGGAGCGCCTGATCCGGCTCGGGCCGGTTCTCGGTCCCAGCATCTCGGCACGTCTGACCGACGACCGCTGGTACGTCAAGCGGAACCTGTTGACGCTGCTCGACGACCTGCCCGAGCTCCCGCTCGGTTTTTCGGCGCTGCCGTTGCTCTCCGATCCCGATCCCCGTGTGCGCCTGGAGGCGCTCAAGATCGGGCTCAAGTCCGCTACGGAGCGCGATGCCGTGATCACGCTCGCGCTCTGGGATTCCGGGGGTCGGATCGTGCGGCTGGCGCTCACGATGGCGCAGCGAGGGTTACCGGCGTTGGCCGCCCCCCGCGTGGTCGCCCTCGCCCTCAATCGGCAGACGCCTCCCGATCTGCGCGTGCAGGCGATCCGCGTGCTGGGCGCGTCGGCGGCCTCGGAAGCGCTGGGCGCACTGCTCGAACTCACCGACGGCGGCCGAACGATTTTCGGGCGCCGCAAGCTCCCGAACAAATCGCGGGAGCTGCTGGCGTCCCTCACAGCGCTCGCCACGGGCTGGGGGCACGAGCCGCGCGCGACCGAGGTGTTGGCGCTGGCGGCCCTCTCCGAGGATCCCCAGGTGCGGGCGGCGACCGACCCCGAAGGTGCCGCCGCATGAGCGAGCCCGCCCGGTTCCTGGGGGCGTTCGCGCAGGCGCTCTCCGGCATGTCGCTGTATGCCGTGGGTCATCCGGCGCGGGGACGCGGCATCGATGCGGCCTACCAGGAGTTGCTCGACCTGCAACACGACTACCCGCGACCGCTGTTCACCTTTCTCGGGGCCGAAGTGATTTTCGGCCGGTTGCCGCTGCGAGACATGCGCAACTGGGACTGGTCCGCCCGCCTGGCCGAAGCCGGCATCGAACGGCTGGAGATCGAAGACTACGTTTCCCGGGACGAGTTCGAGGTATTCCTCGAGGACGTCCTGGCCCGCCTCACGATGGACACGATCGACACGGCGGAAGCGCGTCAGCTCCGGCCGACGGCCATCCGGTTCGGCGCCGTGGGGGTCCGCGGCGGCGGCGAGCTGAGCCGCGAGGGAGCGATGCCGACGGCGACGATCGCGTTTTCGCTTTCCGAAGAGGCGGAGACGATCCGGTGGCTCCACTCCGAAGTCCAGCAGCGCGAGGCCCTGCCGCTGGCCGAGGCCGAAGCGGTGGTGCGCTCGCTGTCGGTCGCGATGCACGGCGACCAACAGATGATGCTGCCGCTGCTGCAGCTGAAGGAGTTCGACCAGTACACCACCACCCATTCCCTCAACGTCGCGGTGCTGAGCATGGCGCTGGCGGAGTTTGAGGGGATGGGGGCAGGCGACGTTCGGGCGTTCGGGGTGGCCGGGCTGCTGCACGACCTCGGCAAGGTGCGCATCCCGATCGAGATTCTCACCAAGGCCGGCAAGCTCACCCCGGACGAACGCGTCCTGATGAACCGCCACCCCGTGGAGGGCGCCCGGATCATTCTGGAGAGCGAGCAGGATTTGGACCTCGCGGCCGTCGTCGCCTACGAGCACCACATCATGTTGAACGGCCTGGGCTACCCGCAGGTGCGCTTTCGGCGTCGCTGCCACGAAGCCAGCAACCTCGTCCACGTGTGCGACGTGTATGATGCATTGCGGACGCGACGACCCTATCGCGACGCCTGGCCCGTGGAGCAGGTGCTCCCGTATATCGAGGGTCGCGCGGGCCTCGAGTTCGACCCCCAGTACGTGCGGGCCTTCATCGCGATGATGCGCAAATGGGAATCGCAGGTGGCCGTCATCGACGACGAGCGCGCCTTCCTGCCAGTATCGGCGGCGGGGGCAGTGGACCCGGTGTCCCCGCCGCCACCAACCGGACCGACTGGTTAGATTGGCTCAATGACTTCGGTGCGGTCACTCCTGCGGCGCTGCGCCCTGGTGGCGGCGTGCGGCAGCGCCGCGCCCGCGCTGGCGGCGCAAGGACGCGGCCCCTGGCGCCTCGAAGGCAAATGGGAGGCCCACACCGACGACGGGCCGCGGCTGATCATGGTGCGGCCCGACAGCTCGGCCCAATTCGGCGACGAGGTCGCTCGTTGGCGCGTCGTGGGGGACAGCGTGTGGTTCACGTTGGGCGACGGAATGTGGAACGTCTACGGTCTGAAAGTCACCCAGGACAAGCTCACCATCTCGGGCGGCGATCTCGAGAAGCCCGTCACGCTGCGCCGGGTCGGCCCGGCCACGGTTCGACCGGATACGCTCAAGGTGCCTGATCCGCCTCCGGCCAGCGCGAGGGCGTGGTAAGTCGCCTAGCTCACCGCGTCACCCAGTCGTAGATCCGACCCAGCACTAGGCGCATCTCCTCGGTCACTTCCATGTCCCGTCGCGGCAGCACCCGCTCCACGACCTTCAGGAACCCGTCCCGGCTCATCCGTTCGCGTGAGCCCTCGGTGCCACCCCAGGCGAAGGGGGCCACGTACTTGGGAGCGCGCACGACGTCGAACACATTGGCACCCGCGCCGACGACGGTCCCGGTGCCGAGCAGCGTGCCGATCGCGGTTTTCGCGTGGTCCCCGAGGAGCGTACCCAGGAACTGCTGGCCGGTGTCCACGCGGGCGCCCGCGATCTCGAGGCGGACCGGCCCATAGGTGTTCTTGAGGTTCGAGGTGATGGTACCGGCGCCGCAATTGACCCAGCGGCCCACGACGCTGTGGCCCACGAACCCGTCGTGCACCTTGTTGGCGTATCCCAGGAACACACAGGAAGACATCTCACCGCGCACGTTGCACCGTGGACCGATCGCCGAGCCGCGGATCTCGCCCCCCAACACCCGCGCGTTCGCGCCGACCCACAGCGGGCCCTCGAGGCGGGCGCCGGCGCGGATCTCGACCCCGCTCTCGACCACCACCGGCCCGCGCGAGACGTCGAACACCACGCCCGGCTCGACGAGTGCCTCGTGCAGCTCCAGCGCCGCGGGGTCGCCGAGGACGGTGGACCCGGCGGGGATGGGATCGCCCTCGCTCAGCATCGTGCGGAGGTCGTCGGGGAGCAGGCGTGCCAGGGCGGGAATGAGGTCGAAGGTGCCGTGCAGCACCACGCCCGGAACCTCGACGGCTTGGGCCTGTGGCTGCGGCCCCTCCCACACAGCACCGGCCGGCACACCCCAGCCCACCGTGATGCCGCGCGATACCAGCCGCACCGGCGTAGGCGGCAGCGCCGGGGCGACACCTTGCGGCGCGAAGGTGGAGGATCCGATCACCGCCGGTCCCGTGACGGCGCGCCGTGGGACGACAGGCGGCATCCCGGGCTCGGTGAACCCGGCGAGGTGCGGCAGCGCGAAGATCGCCGTCGCTTCGGCCCCCACGAACGTTTCCCAGCGCTCGCGAATCAGATGGGCCCCGGCCCGCAGCTCCGACAAGGGCCGCACGCCGCTGAAGGGAGCCCAGACGGCTGCCGGGTCGGGATCGAGCAGGTAGAGCGCGAGGCTCATAGCCGCTGCACCAGGGCCTTGAGGCGGTCGGCGCGGCCGGTGGGCATCACCAACGTGTGCCCATTGGCCCGCACGACGATGAGATCGGTGATGCCGCTGACCGCGAGATGCTCGCTCTCCGACCAGAGCACACAACGTCGCACGTCGTCACCGATGGTGACATTCCCGACGGCGACGTTGCCGTGCGAGTCGGGAGTGCGAGTGCGGAACAGGGCGTCCCACGAGCCAATGTCGTCCCAGGTGAAAGTGCCGGCCACCACCGCGAGCCGCTTCGTGCGCTCCAGTACCGCGATGTCCACCGCCACCGGCGTGACGGCGGAGAAGAATCCTGCGACGTCCCCGGAGCTCAGGGCCGGGAGGCCGGCCTTGAGCTCGCGCGCGTGCGCTCCCACCTCCGCCAGGAACCGCTCCACGTCCCAGGCGAACAATCCGGTGTTCCACAGGGCCTTGCGTCGGCGCAGCTCGGCGGCACGCGCCGCGGTCGGCTTTTCGACGAATCGCTGTACGCGCCGGGCCTGGCGCCCCAGCGGGCGCCCCGGGACGATGTAGCCGTATGCCGTTTCGGCCCGCGTGGGCTTCACGCCCACCGTCACGAGCACGTCGTGCTCGCGCGCGACGGCCAGTGCCCGGGCCGCCGTCGTACGGAACGCCGCTTCGTCGCCGATCGCCCAATCGGCATGGAGCGACAGCATCTGTGCGTCCGGATCGCGTCGTGCGATCCAATGCGCACCCCACACGAGTGCCGGGGCGGTGGAGGCGGCTCGCGGCTCCGCCAGCACTTGGGCGGGAGGCACCTCCGGCACGAGCGCCGTCACCCGCTCGACGAGGAAGGGACCGGTGAGGATCAGAATCCGATCCGGCGGCACGAGGCCGTCCAGCCGGCGCACGGCTTGCGCGAGGAGCGGGCGGTCGCCGGCCAAGGGCAGCAGCTGCTTGGGTCGCTCGGCGGTGGAGAGAGGCCAGAACCGCTTCCCGACGCCGCCGGCCAGAATCACGGCCCACGTGCTCACGGACCGCCCTCTGGCGCGGCGTCGCCGAGCAGCATGGCGACCTGCGCGCGCAGCTTGGTCGGACTGAACGGCTTCGTGATGGTGCGCGCGCCAAGACTGCGGGCTTCCGCCAGCACGCGTTCTTCGCCTTCTGCGGTGAGAATGAGCACCGGGATCTTGGCGGTGGCGGGCCGCCCCCGTAGCTCGCGCAGCAGGTCCACGCCCGAGCCGTCGGGCAGGTGAATATCGAGCAGGATGGCGTCGGGACCGGTCTCGCCCTTCAACGCCCCCCGGGCCTCGAACAGCGATTTGGCGAGCTGCAGCTCGTACCCGTGGGCTTCCAGCTGGAGTCGCAGCAGCAGACCGATGTGCGGCTCGTCGTCGACGACGAGGATGCGTCGCGGCGTGGGGGCAGGATTGGCCACGGTGCCGTCGCCCGGTTCAGAGCAGCCCGGCGATGGCCGTGCGATGGCGGCGAAGATCGAACAGCAGCGTGCCGACGTTCGTCTCAGGGCGCACCAGGACGACCAGCATGGCCTCCGAGTGGAGGACGGCGACGACCGCCAACCCGGCGTCGAACTCCAGCACGGCCGTAGCGAAGTCGCCCCGGCCCCCGGCCACGCCCAGCTCGCCCATGCCCCGGATCACCGACGGCAGGAGGGCGGCGACGCTGTCGGCGTCCACACCGTCGCCGCTCGCCGAGTCGATGGGCAAACCGTCACGGCCGACCACGACCACGGCGTCGACGCCGGTGCGGTGGGCGAGCGCTTGAACGAGCTCCCGGATCGTCGGCATACGGGCGCGAAGCTAGGACGCGCGACGAGGGAAGTCAAGCAGTGATAGTCGGTTAAGGGTTGACCCCTTTCGCGACGATGGGGTATCTTCCCCGCACTCCATGCGCCACCGCCGACTGCTTACCGGACTCCCGTTGATCGCGGCCCTGCTGGCCTCCTGCGACACTACGACGGGGCTGCTCCCGGCGACCATCGAAAACGTCGTGGACACCATTTCGCTGTACGCACTCGACGGCACGCCGATCACGGCGCCCTCCGGGTACGTGATCCAGAGCAAATCGGTCGTCCGCACGGACCAGAGCACCTTCTTCGATTTCGTGTTCAACATCACCCCGGCAGGTCAGCCCGTGCTTCTGCCCACTGGCGCGGTGGGCCTCGGCGTCGCGTCCGGGATTCAAGTCCAGAGCGCGCCGTTCGACGCGGTCACGTCCGCGCCGACGAGCGTGTACGTCGATAGCCTCCCGGTGCCCATCGACAGCGGCTCGGTGGTGATCGCGCGCTCGAGGCCCGTCACCAGCTGCATCGTTGGGGTCGTCTATTTTTACGGTAAGTTCGAAGTGATTGCCCTCGATACGATCGCGCGGCGCGTGGATCTCCGCGTCCTGGTCGATCAGAACTGCGGCTATCGCGGTCTCGAGACCGGCCTCCCGCGCCGGTAGTTCCATGATCGATTTGCGGCTTCTGCGCAGCGC
>JBGPIW010000102.1:0-7565 GCA_041485045.1 Gemmatimonadota bacterium
CACCGATCGGGTCCTCGCCCTCCAAGGCAACAACGTCTACATCGTGACGCTGCCGCTGGTCGGTGGCGAAACCCCCTCCATCAACGTGTCGGATCCCAGCTCGGCGTCGTTCCCGGTGAAGCGCTTGACCCGCATCGGCGGGGATTTCATCGGCTGGAGCAACGACAGCCACCTCGCCACGTGGTCCATCGGCGCGAGCTTCTTCCGCTGGGACCCGGTGCTGGCCGATTCCCTGGAGAAGACGAAGGCCACCGTCGACTCGGTACGCGCCGACTCCCTCAAGAAAGCCGAAGCCGACAGTACCAAGCCGAAGCCCGACTCGGCGGCGAAGGCGCGGGTGGACTCGCTCGGGAAGCTCCCGGCGTACGAGGGCGTCCGGACCGACGTCGTGATCCGCGCCGCCCGCGACGTGCCGCATGGCACCGTCGTCTTACGCGGGGCGCGGGTGGTCACGATGAAGGGCGAAGAGGTGATCGAGCATGGCGACGTGGTCGTGACCGACAACAAGGTCGTCTGGGTAGGCCCGCAGGGCGGGGGCACCGTTCCCGCGGGGGCGCGCGTGATCGACGTCGCGGGGAAGACCATCATCCCCGGATTTGTGGACGTCCATGCGCACCCCTGGGCGACCTTCGGCATCCACCAGACGCAGGTGTGGAAATACCTCGCCAACCTCGCGTGGGGCGTCACCACGGTGCGCGATCCCCAGACCGCCACGACCGACGTGCTCACGTACGCCGACCAGATCGAGACCGGCGAGCTGATCGGGCCGCGGCTCTATCACACGGGCCCCGGCGTCTTCTGGGACGAGAACTTCCAGAGTCTGGACGACGCGCGCAACGCGCTGCGGCGCTACAGCGAGTTCTACCATACTCGCTGGATCAAGGAGTACATGACGGGCAACCGGAAGCAGCGGCAGTGGGTGATCATGGCGGCGAACGACCTGGGGCTCATGCCCACCACCGAAGGTGGGCTCGATTTCAAGATGAATCTGACGGAGATGCTGGACGGCTATCCCGGGCACGAGCACAGCTACCCGATCATGCCGCTCTATCAGGACGCGGTGCAGCTCGCCGCGCGCTCCGGGATCACCTACACCCCGACGTTGCTCGTGAACTACGGTGGCCCGTTCGGCGAAGATTATTTCTTCGAGCATTTCGACATCCACGACAACGCCAAGATGCGGCGCTTCGTCCCGCACGACGTTCTGGATGAGCGCTCGGAACGGCGCAGCTGGTTCCGCGACAACCAGTACGTCTTCAACCGCATCGCCGCGTCGGCGGGGAGCGTGCTGCGCGCCGGCGGCAACGTCGGTATGGGGTGCCACGGGGAGATGGACGGCGTCGGCTGCCACTGGGAGTTGTGGGCGATGAGCGCGGGCGGCCTGACTCCGCTCGAGGTGATCCGCATCGGCACGATCGACGGCGCGCGCGCGCTCGGCATGGACACCGATATCGGCTCGCTCGAGCCCGGGAAATACGCCGATCTCATCGTGCTCGACGCCAGCCCGCTTGACGACATTCACAACACGGAGAGGATCCGTTATGTGATGAAGAACGGGCGGCTGTACGAAGGGGAGACGCTGAACGAAGTGTGGCCGCGGCAGAAGGCGCTGCCGGCGATGTGGTGGTGGGGAGAAGAACCGAACAACGTCAAGTAAGGACTGCGTCCAGCAGTACACCGTCAAGAAGAGGCGTCCAGAAGGAAACCGTTATGGACTGGTTATTCTCGACGCCTTTTCCCGGCGTCTCTCCTTGACGTCTGTGCTCGACGTAGTTAGTGTTTGCACGCAGTCTAGAACCGCGAGCTGGCATCCTTCCGTAGGACGGTCCCGCTCAGGAGCGGGCCTCACATCCGTAGGCTCATCCCCAGGTTCAGAAAACGAAGTCGTAAAGAGACGAGCGTAGGGGTAACTGCGTACGAAACACTCGTACGCTTTCTTCCCTACGGTTTTGCCCCATACGTCTCTCTCCTTACGCTTCAGCTAGTAGGAGTACTATGCCTTTTGCCTCTCTCGGGCTTGTGCCCGAGCTGGTACGCGCCGTATTCGAAGAAGGATACGCGCAGCCCACCCCCATTCAGCAGGAAACCATCCCCCTGGTCCTCGCGGGTCGCGACGTCATCGGATCGGCCCAGACCGGAACCGGCAAGACCGCCGCGTTTCTGCTGCCGATCCTGCAACGCCTGAGCGCCGCCAAACGGACGCGGGTCCTGCGGGCGCTGATCCTGGTCCCCACGCGAGAGCTCGCCGAGCAGGTGCTCCAGAGCGCGCGCACGTACGGCCGGCACCTCCCGCTCGAGAGCGCCGCGGTGTACGGCGGCGTCGGGATGGAACCGCAGACCAAGGCCCTGACGCGCGGCGTGGACATCGTCGTCGCCACGCCGGGCCGGCTGCTCGATCACATGGAGCGCGGCCACTGCGATTATTCCAAGCTCGAAGTGTTGGTGCTGGACGAAGCGGACCGCATGCTCGACATGGGGTTCGCCCCCGACGTGCGGCGCATCCTCCGGGCGCTCCCCGACGAGCGGCAGACGCTGCTCTTCTCGGCGACGATTTCTCCGGAAGTCGACGCGCTGGCCCGGAGCGCGCTGTCCAGCCATGCGTCGATCGATATCGGACGGCGCGCCCAGGTCGCCGACGGCATCGAGCATGTGATCGTCGCCGCGGACAAGCTCAAGAAGCGCGACGTGCTGGCCGCGATCCTGAACGCCAAGCCCGCGGGGCAGACGCTCATCTTCACCCGCACCAAGTACGGCGCCGACAAGCTGCAGGCGTTTCTCCGCAAGGCGGGGATCGCGGCGAACGCGATCCACGGCGACAAGGCGCAGAGCCACCGGACGCGGACGCTGGACTCGTTCCGGGCCGGCACCGCCGAAGTGCTCGTCGCCACCGACATCGCCGCCCGTGGCATCGACGTGGACGGCATCCGCATGGTCGTCAACTTCGACGTCCCGAACGACCCCGAGACCTACGTGCACCGCGTCGGTCGCACCGCCCGCGCCGGCGCCCGGGGGCTCGCCCTCACGTTGCTCTCGCCCGACGAATGGCTGCTGATGGGAGACATCGAAAAGCTCGTGGGGCTGATCTTCCCGCGCGAGATCATCCCCGGATTCGAGCCGTCGGTCGCCCCGCTGCAGCCCAAACACGCCACCGCGGCGGTGAAACGGCCGTCGCTGACGGTGCGGGGACGGAGTGGGGGGCGGAAGAGGCGTTAAGCCAAAGGCGTCGAGATAACGACGTCAAACAAAAAGGCGTCGAGAGGAATCGTACAGAGTCCCTCGACGCCTTCTTCTCGACGTCGTTCTGCTTGACGGTGTTCTTCTCGACGTATTTCTGTTTGACGTCTTATCGTTCTTCTATCGGCTGGTAACTCCGCACCGGCGCCCCGACATACACCTGCCGTGGCCGGGCGATCTTCTGCTCCTTGTCGAGCAACATCTCCTGCCACTGCGCGAGCCACCCCGGCGTCCGGCCGATGGCGAACAACACGGGGAACATGTCCACTGGGAACCGCATCGCTTCGTAAATGATCCCGGAATAGAAATCCACGTTGGGATAGAGCTTGCGGGATACGAAATAGTCGTCCTGCAACGCGATCCGCTCCAACTCGAGCGCCAGGTCGATGAGGGGATTCTTGCCCGTCGCCTCGAATACCTCGTCCGCCACGTGCTTGATGATCCGGGCGCGGGGGTCGTAGTTCTTGTAGATGCGGTGACCGAATCCCATCAGTTTCACCTCGCCGCGCTTTACCCGCTCGATGTAGGCCGGTACCCGGTCCTTCGTGCCGATCTCCCGCAACATGCGGAGCACCTCCTCGTTGGCGCCGCCGTGGAGCGGGCCGTAGAGCGCCGCCGCGGCGGCCGCCATCGAGGAGTAGGGGTCGGCGTGCGACGAGCCGACGCCGCGCATGGCGCTGGTCGAGCAGTTCTGCTCGTGGTCGGCGTGCAGAATGAACAGCACGTCGAGCGCCTTCTCCAGCACCGGGTGCGGTTTGTACTTCACCTCGGTGCCCTTGAACATCATGTTGAGGAAGTTTCCGGCGTAGGTGAGGTCGTTGTCGGGATAGGCGTACGGCATCCCGACCGTGTGCCGGTGCGCGAACGCCGCCAGGGTCGGCGTCTTGGCGATGAGGCGGTGGATCTGGAACCGCCGCGCGTCGGCATCGGCGATGTGCTTCGCCTCGGGATAGAACGTCGACAACGCCGCGACCGTGCTGACGAACACGCCCATCGGGTGCGCGTCGTGGTGGAAACCGTCGATGAACTTCTTGATGTTCTCGTGGATGATGGTGTGGTGGGTGATGTCGAACACCCAGCGATCCAAGTCGCCCGGTGTGGGGAGCTCGCCGTTCAACAGCAGGTAGGCGGTCTCGAGGAAGCTGCTGCGCTCCGCCAGCTCCTCGATCGGGTACCCGCGATAGCGCAGGATCCCGCGGTCCCCGTCGATGTAGCTGATCGCGCTCCGGCACGCCGCGGTGTTCAGGAAGGCGGGGTCGTAGCTCATCAACCCGAAGTCGTCGGGGCCGCCTTTGATCTGGCGCAGATCGGACGCTCGGATCGTCCCGTCCTGGATGGGGATCTCGTAGGTGCGGCCCGAGCGGTTATCGACGATCGTGAGGGAGTCCTTGGACATGGCCGGTAAGATAACGGCTACCGGTCCGGCGCCAGCGCTCGGTTGGATGGCCGGGGTGGGGGTGGGGCCAAAGGATGGCCTCCTCTGGTCCGAACGCTCAATCCCCTTATTTTGATGCGTGGCAACCACTCACCCTCCTCGCAACAGCCTTTACCCCACCCGCTCCGCAGCCGGAGCGTACCTGGGGGGGCTCCTGGCCTCGCAAGGGTACGTCCACACGCTGCTGCTTGGCATTACGCCGGAGGGCGTGGAGATCGCGGCGAACGCGGCCAAGGCGATGGGGGGGACCTTCGACGTGCTGGTGGCGTCCTTCATTAGTCTGGGGGCGAACCTTGCCCCGGTGGGAGCGCTGGCGGAGAACGCGACCTCGGCGGAGATGGACCCCGATTTCAAGCCCGGGATCAACCTCGTGGAAAAGCTCGGATCGGCGATCGAGGAGTCACGGGCACGGGTGCGTCGCGACCTGGTGCTGTACCGCACGCATCGACCCATCAAGAAGCTCGACGACCGCCAGATCGTGATCGTGGACGGTCAGGTGTTCTATCCGTGGAAGGTGCTGGCCGCGGCGCGGGCCGTGGGTGAGCTTGGGGCGCGGCGGATCGCCATCGCGACACCGGTGGCGACGGTGAGCGCGGCCGACCGGGTGCGAGCGCGCCTCTACGAGTTCGTGTGCCCCAACGTGCTGCCCCAGGATGAGCAGCCGGCGCAGCTCTACGGGGATGCGATGGCGGACAGTCCGGAGCGGTTGAAGAGCATCATGATTGCCCATCAAGCTGCATAGTCCTAGTACCTGACGTCCACCATCCCTCGCTCCAGCCACGCGTGCTCGCCACGCAGCACCTCCTGCGCGACTTTGTACGTCGGCACGTCTTCGTTGCGCCACAGACCCTGGAACTTGGCCTTCACCCGTCCACGGGCCTGACGGCAGAACACGTCCGCGACGCGCATCGCGTGGGCGCCGGCCGTGGGATCGTCACGCAGCAAGCGCGCGGCACGCGAGCACGTCGCGGCCATGGCGAAGAGCTCGGCGCCCACGTCCACCAGACGGAACAACACCCCCTGGCGCAGCTCGAGCTTTGGTCCGAAGCGCAACATGGCGTGGAAACAGCCGCGCGCCAGGCGCCGGGAGCTGCGCTCGATGAAGCGCACATGCTTGGCGAGCAGGCCGAACTCCCCGTATTTCGGCCAGAAGCTCCAGCCGATCCAGCGCGATGGGTACCACCAGCCGTAGAACAGCGCTGAGCGGACGAGGCCGGCGAGACGCTGGCCCGCCGTTTTTCCGGGCATCACGACGTCGCCCGCGATCTGGAGATGTTTGTCCACCGCCTCGCGCGCGATGAAGAGGTGCATGATCTCCGAGCTGCCCTCGAAGATCAGGTTGATGCGGAAGTCGCGCATGATACGCTCGACCGGGACCGCCGGTTCGCCGCGCTCCCGCAGGCTGTCCGCCGTCTCGTAGCCCCGGCCGCCGCGGATCTGCAGCGTGTCGTCGATGATGCGCCACCCGGCTTCTGAGTTGTACAATTTGGCGATCGCGGCCTCGAGCCGGATGTCGGAGGCGCCGCGGTCGGCGAGGGCGCCGCACAACTCGGCCACTGCCTCCATGGCGAACGTGTTCGCTACCATCGTGCCGAGCTTCTGCGCCACCGCGTCGTGCTGGCCGATCTTCTTGCCCCATTGCACCCGCTCGTTGGCCCACGCGCGCGAAATCTCGAGGCAGCGCTTGCCGGCGGCGACGGCGGAAATCGGCAGCGTCAACCGGCCGGTGTTCAGGGTGATGAGGGCGAGCTTCAGCCCCTTGCCCTCACCCCAGAGGATGTTCTCCTTGGGGACGCGGACGTTGGTGAACGAGATCACGCCGTTGTAGATCGCCTTCAATCCCATGAAGTGACAGCGGTGCTCCACCTTCACGCCCGGCGCGTTCGCCTCGACGATGAACGCGGTGATCTGCCGCTTCTCCTTCCCACCGACCGACTTGGACGGTGTGCGGGCCATTACGACCATGAGCTCGGCGATCGTCCCGTTGGTGCACCACAGCTTCGATCCGTTCAGAATCCATTCCCGGCCGTCGGGGGAGGGGACGGCGGTCGTCTCGAGTGCCGCGGGATCGGAGCCGACTTCGGGTTCCGTCAGCGCGAACGCCGAGACGGCGCCCTTGGCGAGGCGCGGGAAGTACTTCTTCTTCTGCTCTTCGGTGCCGAACATCTTGAGCGGCTGCGGCACGCCGATCGACTGATGGGCGGAGAGCAGGGCGGTGATCGAGCCGTCTACGGAGGAGACCAGCTCGATCGCCTTCATATACGAAAGCTGTGACAGGCCGAGCCCGCCGTACTCGCGCGGGATCTTGATCCCGAAGGCGCCGATGTCCTTCAGCCCTTGGACGATCGGCTGGGGGATCTCTCCTTCGCGATCGATGCGGTCGGAGTCGACCTGGGACAGCAGCCGGTAGAGCTGCTCGAGGAATGGCCGGGCCCGCTCGGCCTCGGCCGGCTCCTGGAGGGGGTAAGGATGGATCAGGTCCATCCGCAGGGCGCCCAGGAACAGGTCCCGGACGAAGCTCGGCGCCGCCCACTGCTCCTCGCGCGCCGCCTCGGCGACGGCGCGCGCCTCGTCGGCGCTGACTTTGGGCTTGGGTTCGGCGGCGGTCGTGGTCATGCCTTCAATCTATAGAGATGTCTCCTGCCGGAGCAGTCGGGGTGTGACGGTGAGGGTCGCCAGCGTACCGCCCGCGATGCCCCCCAGGTGGGCAAAGTTGTCTATGAAAGGCGTCGCCAGGCCGCTCAGGATTTGATAGCCCGCCCAGGCCGCCAGCACATAGCCGATCCGCTTGTCGCGCACGTGAAACCGGCCCCGGTACCGATACAGCACCACGATGACGGACGCGAGCACGCCGAAGATCGCCCCCGAAGCGCCCACCGAGGGGCCGGGGCGCAGG
>JBGPIW010000103.1:0-7460 GCA_041485045.1 Gemmatimonadota bacterium
GACCGCGGGATGAAGCGCTTCCCCGCCTTCGATCCACCCGAATACGTCTCCTGGCAGCCCGACCCCGCGCTGGTCCGCGCCTTCCGTCAGACGATCGAGCAGCATCCCGAACGGGCGGCCCTGGTCGCCGGCCTCTCCCGCGACGGCAGGCGCGACTTGTACGCCGGCCTGCTGCGGACGCGGCTCCACGACGTCACGCTGAAACGCTGGGTCCGCACTGGCGTCATCTCCAAGGCCTGGCTGGGCACGGGCGAAGAAGCGGTGACCGTCGGCCCGGTGCACGCACTGGAGCGCGACCGCGACGTCGTCGCCCCGATGATCCGGAATGCCGGAGCGGTCGTCGAGATGGGGATCCCGATCGCCCAGGCGTTGCGCGCCTACCTGGCCACGGCCGACTCGCCGTCGGCGGGCCGCGACCTGCACGTCGGCGACCTGCGCTCGGGGGTCCTGCAGCCGATTTCCCACGTCGGCGATGTGGTCCCGGTGATCGCCGGGATCGCCCTCACCTTCAAGATGCGCAACGAACCCCGCGTAGCCCTCACCTGGGTAGGCGATGGCTCCACCAAGACCGCTACTGCGCACGAAGGGACGAACTTCGCCGCCGTGCAGCGGCTGCCGGCGATCTTCATCGTACAGAACAATCAGGTCGCCCTGGGGACGAAGCTCGAGCAGCACCATCTTCCCGGAACCTTCAAGGATTGGGCGGCATCCTACGGCGTGTGGGGGCTGGAGTTCGACGGCAACAACGTGCTCGACGCGTGGGCGGCGACGCGCCTGGCGGCGGAGCGCTGTCGCGCCGGCCAGGGTCCGGCCCTGCTCGTGGCCGAGACCTTTCGGATGGGCGGCCACGCGACCCACGATGAGCGCGAGGCGCGGGAGATGTTCCCGGCCAGTCTGTTCGGCGAGTGGGGGAAGCGCGACCCGATCGGGCAGTACGAGGAATACCTCAAAGAAGACGGCTGGACCGCGCAGCAGCTCGGCGAGGTCGAGGCCCTTGTGACGGCGGAGGTCGAGCGCGCGGAGCAGGAAGCGGTGGGGAGCCGGGAACGGATGCCGCCGGGGGAGAGCGCGATCACGGGGGTCTATGCGAACGGACGGTAGCGTGGTGCGGTACGAACAGTTTGACGCCTTGAGGAGGTCGGCATGCAGCCACGAATGACGCTGGCGGTGCTGCTCGTGTTCGCCTGCACGAGCGGCGAATCGGTTTCGGGTCAGACCCCCGGTCTGGTGCCCCAGGAGATCGCGGGACACACCCTGTACCTGCGGTCCGGATTCAAGATCGGCTTGTTCGCGGACAACCTGAGCGGCGTGCGCAACATCGTGCTCGGCCCCGGGGGCGCGGTGTACGCTGCGCTGCAGGGGGGCGGCCGCGTGGTGCGGCTGGTGGACGCGAACGGCGACGGCACCGCCGACTCGGTCCAGGACGTCGCGACCCGACTCGACGGCCCATTCGGCATCGCATTCCGCGGTGACACGATGTACGTCGGGGAGATGACCCAAGTTACCCGGGTCGCACCGGGGGGCGCGCGCCAGGCTATCGTGACCGGGCTGCCGTCGGGCGGGCACAGCACCCGCACAGTCGTGTTCGGCCCCGACGGGTACATGTACGTCGCGGTCGGCTCTTCGTGCAACGTCTGTGATGAATCCGATCCGCGCCGGGCGGCGGTGACGCGATTCAACGCCGACGGCACGGGTGAGCATCGCTTCGCCACCGGGCTGCGCAACTCGGTGGGGCTCGCGTTCAACCCGTCCACCAGCGAGCTGTGGGCCACGAACAACGACCGCGACAATCTGGGCGACGACCTGCCGCCCGAGCATCTGAACATCCTGAAGGACGGGAAGTACTATGGCTGGCCGCAGTGCTACCTGCCGGGGCAGAAGAACCCCGAATACCCGGCGGCGACCTGCACGACAGTCGAGCCGCCGGCCATCACCTTCCAGGCTCACTCGGCGCCGTTGGGAATCACGTTCTACACGGGCACCAAGTTTCCGAGCTACCAGGGCGACGCGTTCCTCACGTATCACGGTTCCTGGAATCGCAGCGTGCCCACCGGCGCGAAGGTGGTGCATGTGAAGGTGCAGAGCGGGAAGCCGGTCTCGATCGAGGACTTCGTGACCGGGTGGCAGGTCGGTAACGGCTCCCGCTGGGGCCGGCCGGTGGCCGTGCTGGCCCTGCCGGACGGGTCGATTCTCATCTCCGACGATGCCGGTGGGCGGATCTGGCGGGTGGCGTATGGGCAGTAGGGTGGACGGGCGGACGGGCGGGGCCTGGGCGGCTGGCTCGATCGCGGTGTTGGTCGTAGTGGTGGGGGGACTGTCCGCCCGAGCGCCCGACCGCCCGTCCGCCGACATCCACAGCGAGTACGTCAAGTTCGTCTCCGGCCACGACACCATCACGGCGTATCTCGCCTACCCGGAGCGGCGCGATCCGGCTCCCGCCGTCATCGTGATCCACGACATCTACGGGATGTCGGACCGGCTGCGTCCCTCGGTCGAGCTGCTCGCGCAACGCGGGTTCGTGGCGATCGGCCCCGACCTGCTGTCGCGACGCGGGGGCACCCCGTCGAGTCCCGACAGCGCGCGGCGGCTCATTTCCACGCTCGACGCCGACACTCTGACACGGGACCTCGACGCCACCTACGCGTTTCTCACGAGGCTCAAGGCGGTGCGGGCGGACCACATCGGAGTGATCGGATTCTGCTGGGGTGGCGGACAGAGTTTCCGGTATGCAACGAACAACCCGAAGCTCGGCGCGTTCGTCGTGTGCTACGGGACCGGCCCCGACACGACCGCGCTGAGCCGCATCAAGGCCCCGGGGCTGGGCGTGTACGCCGAGAACGATGCGCGCATCGATGCGGGTCTGCCCGATCTCACGGCCGCGCTCAAACGAGCGCAAGTGGATTACCAGTACCGGGTCTTTCCTGGCGTGGGTCACGCGTTCCTGCAGACGCGGGAGAAGCCGGAGGTCGCCGACACGGCCTGGACGGCGATCGAGCGGTTCCTGCGCGAGCGGCTCGGTCGCTGAACGGCCGAGGTGGGGCCGGCGTTACGGGTGGGGCACCATTCGGCTCGTGATGTAGTCCCGTGCCCAATCGAGTGTCGCGTCCCGCCCCGCCAGAAAGTCGGCCACCTTTTCCGTCACCGGGACTTCCGGTGCCACACCCGCCCCCTGGATTTCCGCTCCATCCGGAAACGCGTCACGCGTCACGGTGAGCCGCAGGCGCCAGTCCTTGTAGAGACGAAACTCCCCGACCTGACCCAGGCTGCCCGCCGAGGTAAGTCCCACGATCGGACCGCGTCCCGCCTCACGGAAGGCGACGAGCACGTCCTCGGCGGTGCCGCCGGTCCGTGGCGACGCGAGGATCGCCACGGGTCCCGTGAAAACGGGAAGGTCGATGCGGGCCGGGACGGTGTCGGGCGGCGCGGCGAACCACGCCCCTGAGGAATCGGGCATGTCCTGCCCGCGGTAGGCGGGACGGTATTGCGGCGTACGCCATCGCGAGGTGACCAGCGCCCTTGAAACGAGACGCCCGAGGATGCGGTAGCCCGTTTCCCGGCCGCCGCCCGTGCCCTCGTGGTCGCGGAGATCGAGAATCAGGCCGCGGACGCGAGTGAAGTCGGGGAGCGCCTGATCGAACCGGCGCGCGACGTCGGGGTTGGCGAACGATGTCACCCGCACCCAGACCACCCCATCGGGCAGGGTGTCGATCTCGAGCGGCGGTGGCTCGAGCGGCCAGCGCTCGGCGAGCGACAGGCTGCGGGTGAAGCTCGCGCCTCGCTCCGCACCGCCCGGCAGCCGCAGTTGGAGATGCAAGGCGGTGCCCTTCTCTCCATCGAGCATGCGGGACACGGCAAGCTCCCATCGGGCGGGACCGGTGGCGGCCGAGATCTCCGGCAGCACCGAGTCGCGGATCCATTGGTCCGCCGGGATCCCCTGCACAGCGAGGATCTCGGCGTTGCGCTCTGGGCGGGCCACCCGGAGCTCGTCGTTCTCCATGTACTCCACGAGGAACGGCCGGCGTTCGACGCCGCGCAGTACCAGCGGAGGCCGCCCCCATCGGGCGGCGACCGCGGCCGGTGGGACGATGCCCGCGCGGCCGTCGTGCAGCAGAGCCACGAAACGCCGGAGCCGGCGGAAGTACGTCAGGTCGCTCTGGCGATCGGGCGCGGCACCGAGCACGGCGCCGAGCGCGGAGTCCCAATCGACCCGGATCCGCTCCCAGACGGGCGCGTTGTAGCGCGCTTCGGACCACACGGCGGCCGCGAGGCGGGCCCGCTCGACCGGCCCGAGTTGCTGGGCGCCCAGGGGCGCCGCGGCCAGTGTGGCGGAGAGGATCCCTGTGAGACGTGACGGCATGGCTCCAATCTATCGCTACTCGGCCGACGCCTTCCGGGCCGCGATCGCGTCCCATGCCGCGGCCTGGCACAGCTGCACGCCGGCGCTCGTCACGCCCCAGTCCCGGACCAAGATCCGCTCCAGGGCGACGCGCAGCACCCCGAGCCAGGCGGACGCGAGCACGTCGACGCCGCCCGCGCGGACCGTCCCATCGGCCTTGCCCTGGGCCATGACGCTTTCCAGCGCGCCGCGAAACTCACGCGCCGTCGTCCGCGATGGCTCGTCGAGCAGCGGCGTGTGGTCCTGGAAGAGGAACAACCGCACCACCGCGGGCTCGCGCACCGCGCCGCCCATGAGCAACGCGCTCAACCGGGCGAGCTTCTCGCGGGGCGGCGCCGGGGCACCGTCAGCTTCACGCACCAGCTTCGTCGCCCAGCGCGCCGCGCCGCGGTACAGCTCGTTGAGAAGCTGCTGCTTTCCGGTGAAGTGGCGGTAGATGGTGCCTTCGGCGATGCCGGCCCTGCGGGCGATCGCGGGCGTAGTGGTCGAGTGGTAGCCCTGTGCGGTGAACAACTCGAGGGCGGCGCGCACGAGGCGTTGCCGGGTGAGGTCGGCCTGCTTCACAGGCGGGCGAATCTAATGGAACGCTTGGACTTCCGCGCGCTTCCCGCGTCTGTATGGCCCGGCTACCTTTCGGCCGCTTTCCGGTGCCGCTCACATCCGTCGGGAGATCTTCACACTCATGCGCATGCTGGTACTCGGCGCGGGCCTCCAGGGGTCCGCCTGCGCCTTCGATCTGCTGCAGCAGGACGCCGTCCAACAGGTCACCCTGGCCGACATTCAACCCGACCGCGCCGCCGCCTTCGTCAAGCCGTTCGCCGGAAAGAAGCTCGCGCTCGCGAAGCTGGACGTGCGGGATCCCGCAGCCCTCCGCGCCACGCTGGGTGGGCACTCCGCGGTGATGAACGCGCTGCCGTATTACTTCAACCTCGACGTCACGCGGGCGGCGGTGGAGGTCGGGCTGCACTACGCCGACCTGGGCGGGAACACCGAAATCGTCTTCAACCAGAAGAAGCTCGATGCGGACGCCAAAGCCCGGAACGTCTCGGTGATCCCGGACTGCGGGCTCGCTCCCGGCATGGTGAACATCATCGCGGCTGAAGGGATCCGGCGGGTGGGGCAGGCGGAGTCGGTGAAGATCTACGTCGGCGGGCTGCCGCAACACCCCGAGCCGCCGCTCAATTATCAGATCGTGTACTCGCTCGAAGGCGCGCTCGACTACTACACCACCCCCTCCTGGGTGCTGCGCGACGGCAAGCCGGCGCGGGTGGACGCGCTCTCCGAGCTCGAGTCGTTGGGATTTCCGCCGCCGCTCGGGACGCTCGAGGCGTTCCACACCGGTGGCGGCATCTCCATCCTTCCCTGGGCCTACGAGGGGCGGGTGCGCACGATGGAATACAAGACACTGCGCTACCCGGGTCACATGGCCATCATGCGCCCGATCCGCGAGCTCGGCCTGCTCGACCTCACCCCGATGAAGGTGAAAGGGAAGGAGATCGTGCCGCGCGACGCGTTCATCGCGGCCGTGTCCCCCAAGCTCAACAAACCGCAGGGCCGTGATCTCGTCGCCTTGCGCGTGGACGTCCACGGTGCCGGCGGCAAGCGGGCTTCCTGGGAGCTCATCGACTACTACGACGAAGCCCGGGGCATCAGCGCCATGATGCGCACCACCGGGTACTCGCTCTCGATCACCGGCCTGATGCAGGCGGACGGGCGCATCGCCGGGCGGGGGGTGCAGACCCCCGATGAAGCGGTGCCGTTCGCCGGCTATGTCGCCGAATTAGGCAAGCGGGGCGTGGAGATTCGGGAGGTATAAGGTCTCTTCACGTTCGCTTCCGCCGGTCTTGTGCCACGGCGTGCTTTCGTTCTTCATGACCTTCCTGGACTTCCGCGCCCTGTGGGACCGCGCGCTGCCCTATCACCAGTTCGTTCAGGAAGCGGTCAATAACCGCGATCTCTGGACCGGGATGTACCGCATTGCCCGCATCCCGGAATGGGCCACGAGCGAGGCCCGCTCGACGGGAACGAAACACCACTTGCTGGTGATCGCCGAGGACTGGTGCGGCGACGGTACGAACACCATCCCGTATCTGGCGAAGCTCGCGGATCTGTCGCGCGCGCAGGAGTTGCGGGTGTTACGGCGCGACGAGCATCCGGAAGTCATGGATCAGTATCTCACCGACGGAGCCAGGGCGATTCCGATCGTCATCTTGCTCGACCGGCACTTCGCGGAGTTGGGACACTGGGGCCCCCGGCCGGAAGCGCTGCAAGCCTGGGTGAAGGTCGCCAGCAAGACGGCCGACAAGACCGGGCTGTATCCGCGGATCCGCCGCTGGTACGCGACCGACAAAGGGGCGTCGACGCTGCGAGAGGTGTTGGCGTTGTTGAAACAAGAGACGTCAGACGTCAGACAGCAGGTGGTATCGACGGCAGCCTTTGCCTGATGTCTGATGTCTGACGTCTCTCAGTAGCTCCACGAGCTACCGAAGAAGAACAACCCGCCGTCCTCGCCGAATCCCGCGCCGGCGACCAGCACTCCGTTGCGGCCCAGGCGCAGCATCAGCTCGCCGCCGCCGCTCTTGTGCAGGTCCCGGGTTGTGAAACGGAGCGCGCTGCCGGACCCGTACACGCGGCCCACGTCGTAGAACCCGACCACCTTCAGCTCGAGGATCGTCGGCGCGTACAGCAGGGCGTAGCGCACCTCGACACCGCCCAGCAGTTTCCCCGGCCCGATGAAGCGCGAGTCGTAGTATCCCCGCAGCGAGCGATACCCGCCGACGCCCACGTACGGCCGCCCCGACGACTCGATCACCTGCATCGCCGAAATGCTCGGCGCGCCGCTCATCCGCTCCCCCACGAGACGGCCCGCCAGGATGAGTTTCTCGAGCGGATGGACGTATCCCTGCACGGCCACCGTCGTCCGGCTGTAATGCCGTGCCCCGGCGACCAGGGCCTCAGCCAGCACGCCGGTGTGCGGGTCGGCCTCGTTGTCGCGGGTATCGGCGACGAGGCCTGCACGGACCGCCGCGTCGTCGAACGGGGCGCTGTCGGCCACGCCCGCCGC
>JBGPIW010000104.1:0-7456 GCA_041485045.1 Gemmatimonadota bacterium
CATGATCTCACGATCCCCGCCCGGACTCCAGCCGAGCAGCGCCAGGAAGTTGCGCATCGCCGCGGGGAGGATGCCCATATGCTGGTAGTCGCCGACCGCCGTGGCGCCGTGGCGCTTCGAGAGTTTCTTGCCGTCGGGTCCGTTGATCATGGGGACGTGACCGAAGATGGGCGGCTCGTGCCCCAGTGCCCGGTAGAGGGCGATCTGCTTGGGTGTGTTCGAGATGTGGTCATCGCCGCGCAGCACGTGGCTGATGTCCATGTCCACGTCGTCGACGACCACGGCCAGATTGTAGATCGGTGTCCGGTCGGTGCGCAGGATGACAAAGTCCTTCAGGTCCTCGCCCTGGAAGCTGATGCGCCCGTGCACCGCGTCGTCCCAGGCGATCTCTCCCGGCGGCATGCGGAACCGGATCGCCCCCTCGTCGGTGTAAGCCTTGCCCTCGGCGAGCAGCCGGTCGGCCGCCTCCTGGTGCCGGGCGATCCGGGCGCCCTGGAAGACCAGCTCTTCGTCCCAGTCGAGTCCCAGCCAGGTGAGGCCGTCGAGGATGACCTGGGTATGCTCGTCGGTGGAGCGCTGCTTGTCGGTGTCCTCGATGCGCAACAGGAACTGCCCTCCCGTATGGCGGGCGTAGAGCCAGTTGAAGAGGGCGGTGCGGCCCCCGCCGACATGCAGGTACCCGGTGGGTGACGGGGCGAAACGGACGCGAACGGTCATCGGGACGCTCGAGAGGTCGGGAAGAGCCGGACACCAGTATCCCCAGCCAAGGCCAGCAACGCAAGCGCTCCAGCTCACCCGGAGACCCTCACGCAGTCTTCGGCAAATCTTCATGAGAATGCCCGTAGGCTCGGTGGACAGCACCTACCGGACCTCATCAAGGAGACGATGATGCGAAAGGGCTTGTGGATCGTGCTCATAGGGCTAGCGCTCCCCGCGAGCGCCCGTGCGGGCACGACGCCAGATTGGGCGAGGCGATACGTCGCCGATTACCGTGCGACGATCCCCAGCTTCTCGCGCCAGACCGGGCTGGCATGCAACGTCTGTCACATCGCCTTTCCCCAGCTCACCGCCTTCGGCCGTCTCTTCAAGTTGAACGGCTACACGCTCACCGGCCTCCAGACGGTCAATACCGGGGCGGAGAGCCCATCGCTGAAGATCAACCTGATCCCCCCGGTCTCGGCGATGCTGGTCACGTCGATGACGCGGACCGCCAAGGCGCAGGCGGGGACCCAGAACGGCAACGTCGAGTTCCCCCAGGAGCTGAGTCTGTTTCTGGGCGAGGAGATCACGCCGCGCATGGGCACGTTCATCCAGATCACATATGAAGCGGCGGAAGGGGCGTTGGTCCTGGACAACGTGGACCTGCGGTACGCGAACCACGCCCAGGTTGCGTCACACGAGATGATCTTCGGCTTTACCCTCAACAACAACCCGACGGTGCAGGACGTGTGGAACAGCACACCGGCGTGGGGGTTTCCCTTTGCCTCTTCGTCGGTCGCTCCCACGCCGGCGGCGGCGACGCTGATCGACGGCGGCCTCGGCCAGCAGGTCGCGGGGCTCGGCGCCTATGGATTCTGGAACAATATGCTGTACGCGGAACTGAGCGCGTATCGCTCCGCACAGCAGGGTGGCGCGCACCCGCCCGACGCGACCTCTGAAGCGATCACGAAGGGGGTCACGCCCTACTGGCGGCTGGCGCTGTCCCATGCATGGGGAACGAGTTACCTCGAAGTAGGGACGTTCGGGTTGTCGTCCCACTTATACCCGACGGGCATCACGGGCCCGACCGACCGTTACACCGACGTAGGCTTGGACGCCCAGTACGAGCGGCGTCTGGGTGATGGGAACCTGTTCGCCCATGCGACATGGATCCACGAAAACCAAACCCTAGACGCGAGCGCCGCCGGCGCCAAGAATACGCTACACACCTTCCGGGCAGACGTCACGGCGCTCACAGCGAATCGCGTCGGTGGCTCGTTGGGTTACTTCACGACGGGGAGTCCGAACAGCAACGGTATTCTCGCTGAGGTCCAGTTCATGCCGTGGCTGAACACGCGGTTTTCGGCCCAGTACATCGTCTACAGCAAGTTCGATGGCGCGAAAACGAATTATGACGGGGCCGGCCGGAACGCCGCGGACAACAACACGCTTTACGTGATGACCTGGCTGGCGTTCTGACGCGGGAGCTGTAGTTACGAGGTGTCGGGTGTCGGGTGCTAGGTGTCAGGGGTGGCAGACCTGACACCCGACACCTGTCACCCGACACCTGCATCTACGGAGAGGGGGGGATTCGAACCCCCGATAGAGCTTTTGACCCTATAGCGGTTTAGCAAACCGTCGCCTTCAGCCACTCGGCCACCTCTCCCGGGGAAAGAAGTATCCCCACCGAGCACTCGCCCGGCAAGGGCCGCCTGATCAGCGATTTGACCGGTCCGAATTATGGCTTATCGTAGAGCGTAACGAACCCCATGACCGTTCGCCGTGTCGTCCTCGCCCTCATCCTCGTCGCCGCGTTCGCGTCGACGGTGTTCGCGCACGACATGTTCCTCAAGCTCGCGAGCTACTTCCTCGCGCCGAATGCCGCCGTGACCGTGCCGCTGCTCAACGGCACGTTCGATACGAGTGAGAATTCCATCGCCCGACCCCGCATCGCCGACATCGCCGTGCTCGGTCCGGCGGGCCGCACGACCTTCGACACTACCGTCGTGTCGGCAAGGCACGACAGCACGTTCTTCGCCCTCCGGACCGGGGCCGCCGGCACTTACGTGATCGGTGTGTCCACCCGGCCCAACATCATCGCGATGTCGGGGGAGCAGTTTCTCGAGTACCTGAAAGAGGAGGGCCTCGACCACGTCGCCACGGCCCGCCGGCAGGCCGGGACGACGCAGGATTCCGTACGCGAGCGGTATGCCAAGCACGTGAAGGCCATTGTGCAAGTCGGCGAAACGCGGTCGGGGTCTTTCGGGGCCGCGCTGGGCTACGCGGCCGAGCTGGTGCCGCTCGACAACCCGTACGACTGGAAGCGCGGCGCGCCGCTCCGGTTTCGCGCCGTGGTGGACGGAGCGCCGGTTCCCGACCTCACCCTGATCAGCGGCGGCCGCACCGCTGCCGGCGTGTCTCTGCCGCGTCGGGAGCTGCGGACGGACTCCGCCGGCGTCGTCACGCTCGCGCCTTCCGGACCCGGCGTCTGGTACCTCACCTTCATCCACATCGGCGCCGTGACCGCGCCCGACCACAACTACCAGTCGGAGTGGGCCACGATCACCTTCCAGCTCCGGTAGTTCCGGAGCTGGCGCTCGCGGGACTGGCGCGTCGCGTCACGGCATGCCAGCGCTGCCCGCGGCTCGTCGTGTACCGGCGCCGCGTCGCCCGCGAAAAGCGCCGCGCGTTCGCCGACCAGGTCTATTGGGGCCGGCCCGTGCCGGCGTGGGGCGATCCCGCTGCCCGGCTGGTGATCGTGGGACTCGCTCCCGCGGCCCACGGCGCGAACCGCACCGGTCGCATGTTCACCGGTGATTCGAGCGGCGATTGGCTGTACGCAGCGCTGCACCGCTGCGGATTCGCGAACACCCCAACATCGTCACACCGGGACGACGGGTTGCAGCTGCGCGATTGCTGGATCACGGCGGCCGCCCGTTGCGCCCCGCCGGGAAACAAACCGCTGCCGGCGGAGCTGGCGCGCTGTGGCCCATACCTCTCGGCGGAGCTGGCGCTGCTGACCCGACGGCGCGTCACCCTCGTCCTCGGCCGGATCGCGCACAACGCCTTCCTCCGCGCCGCAGGGTGGTGGAGCCTGCTCGCGCCGGCTGAGCGACCGCGGTTCGCCCACGGGGCGTGCACGCGACTCCCCGACGGCACGCTGCTGCTCGCGTCCTATCACCCGAGCCGGCAGAACACGAATACCGGGAAGCTCTCCCCGGCGATGTGGCATGCGGTGTTCCGAAAGGCGCGTCGACTGATGGACGGCTAGGTGCCGACGAGGGCCCCGTCGGCCCGTGCGGCGACAGTCCGGAGCCCGCCGGTCCCGCCTATGGGAGTGGTGATCCCGGGCTCCGCCTGACCGGCCTGCACGCCGCTCGGCGCCATCACGACACTGATTCCCTCGACGGAAGCGGCGGGCGCGATGGCCGGCGCCGGGACCGGGATGCCGCGACGGTTCAGCTGCCGCAAGTACCCAGGGAGGACGCGCCACAGCCTCGCCTCGGCCTCGCCAGCGGAGTTGCCCTGGACCATGCAGCCCGGCAGCTCGTCGAAGTTCGCCATCCACCATTCGACGCCGTCGGGCCGGGTCTCGGGCCAGTGCAGCCGGACGTGAAAGGCGGGCAGCGGGCGGAGCGACTCGAAGAAGCCGGGCATCGGTCGATTCAGGCGTCCGTCAGAGTGCGGATCAGCTGTGCCGCATAACCGACGACGTAGGGCGAAAGCGGTCCGCCGATCGGTACGGTCATGTGCAGATGCGGATGGTCGGGGTGGATCCAGAACAGAGCTCGCTCGGGCGTTTCCGTGTCGACGGGACCGCCGTGCACGAAGCCCCAGGCCTCCAGTAGGGCGCCCACCTCGATGCCCCCGGTCGTCCGGCCGGGACGCGACAGGTCGGTGAGCAGGCTCATTGCCTGGTCGATGCTCGCGCGGCCGGTCATGTTTCCCGCCCGAGCACACGCAGCGGGAGCGCGATGCGGCTCCGGCCCGCTTCGATCAGGAACCGGTACCGCCCCGGCCCGCGAAAGGTGGTGTTGGTGAGCTGGTAGATCAGGTTGGTGCCGGGCGCGACGCCGTGCGGGATATGGCCGAAACTGACTCGAGTGGTCTGCTCGAAAATGCGCCGTCCCACCTCGTCCACAAGCCGGACGCGCACGGTGCGCTCCCGCGAATCATCTCTCGCCTCGAGCTGGAGCCGGACGACGAGCACCATGCGCGGATGGACCGCCGGGAACGCATCGGCGAAGATAGTGTCAAGAATCCCCTGGACGTTGAGCTTGTCGCCCGCGCCGACACTGGCGGCGTCGGCGATCGCGACGAGCGTAGCCCTCACCTGCTCCTCCCCTCCGGCACGGCACGAAACATCCCGCCTTCCCGCTGGGTCGCAAGTGGCGTGCCGCGACGGCGTGAGAGCGGCTAGCGCGGCGCCGGCTCGAGCCGTGCCAGATCTCTGAGATTCCGCACGAACCGCACGACGAGCAAGGCGAGCATGCCAAGGGCCGCGGCGACGCACACGCCGTCGGCCACGAGGCGGATCGGCACAGCGGCGAGCCCCGGAAGGTGGCGGTGCAGGAGCAGTCCGGTGTTCACGGCAATCAGGATCAATCGCACCTCGGTGGGCCCGAGCCGCCCGTACCCCAGGCGAAACGCGCCGAACACCGCCGACTCGAGATACACATTGATCGACAGCCCGAGATACACGACCACGAGGCCGAGCGCCACGCCGAAGCTGACGTAGGGCGAGAGCCCCAGCCCGATGCCGATCGCCGCGGTGGCGTACGCATCCACCGCGTGGTCCAGATAGTAGCCGTAGCGCGGCCGCTCAGCCCCGCGTACCCGCGCCAGGGTGCCGTCGAGACTGTCGCCCAGCCAGTTGGCAACCAGGGCGCCGCTGGCCACCCACAGCCATCCCGGGTGGTGCGTCGAGAGCGCGTAGGCGATCCCGACCGCGGTTGCGGCGACGACGCCAAGGGCGGTGAGCTGGTCGGAGCTGACCCAGCGGGGCAATCGGGCGGCGATCCAGCGCAGCAGGCGCCGTTCCGGTGCGGCGAGGAGAAACGTCAGCTCTCGACGGGGGTCGACCATGTGTGCCTCCAGTGGGGTCCGGGCACACGATGGTCAGGTCCTCTCAAGCGGCTTTCAAGCACACCATTTTCGGACATCCGCGATGCCTTGCCGATCGGGGTAATTGCGTTCAGCATTCTCCACATCCCAGCCGTCCGACCCAATTTCTCGAGGTGCTTGGCATGAAACGCAATTCACTCGTCGTCGCGATGCTGCTGCTGGCCACCGGTGCGCCCCTCGCAGCACAACAGATGCCGGCCGGCGACCCGGACCGCACGGTGGAGGGCGGGGGGGTGTTTCCCAGCGGATGGCAGGTTCGCACCGAGCGCAGCGCGCCGGCGACGCTGGTGAAATTCATCGCGATGGGGAGCGGCTTTCACGCCACCATGGGACCCGCTGCCATCATGTGGCGCGACGGCGACGTCGCCTCCGGGAACTACCACACCGTCGCAACCTTCACCCAGACCAAAGCGCCGATGCACCCCGAGGCGTATGGCCTCATCTTCGGCGGCCAGCACCTCGCCGATTCCGCGCAGGCCTACACCTACTTCCTGGTTCGAGGCGACGGCAACTTCAGCATCCGCCGGCGCGCGGGATACGCCAACAAGCCCACGGCGATCATGGAGTGGACGCCCAGCGCCGCGGTCCACAAGGCCGACAGCACCGGCGCGGCGACGAACGAGCTGGCCGTGTTGGTGAAGGACGGGAAGGTGAGCTTCACGATCAACGGGACCGAGGTCTACAGCACCACTCCCGACAAAGTGGACGCCGCGGGGATCGTGGGGTATCGCGTCAACCACAACCTCGACGTGCACCTCTCGGCGATCGGCATTCACAAGGTCTAGAAGGTCCTCCGCCTCCCGCGGCAGGCGGGGCCGCCGCTCACAGCGGTATGGGGCGGGCTCGTCGCAACGTCGGACACGAGCGTCGAAACTCGTCGATGACGCGATTGATGTCCAGGTAGCTGACCGTGTCCAGCATCGCCTGCCGGTAGAGGATGCGCTCGGCGACCGGGGCCAAGCGGAAGCACCAGTAGGTGGACATCAGCGGATTGATCCAGAGCGTGCTCCCGGAGGTACGGCCGGTGGCGTGATGGTCGCCGTACCGGCCCTCCAGCGCCGACAGAATCGAGCTGGACACGATGCTGATCGCCCCCGGCATCCTGGCGAACACACTCTCCGTCGCCGCGCGATACAACTGTACTTCGGGCATCTCCTGGAGGAGGGCCAGCATTCCCAGGTAGCCGTGCTGGCGGGTCAACTCCGCGACAGCCTCCAGGAAGTGGGCGTGGCAGACGCCATGATAATGATCGATCCCGAATCCCAGGCACACCAGCAGTTTGGTGGGGACGCTCAGCTCGTGCACGGCGGTGATACTGGCGATGTCCTCCTGCGGGGTGCCTAGCCCGACCTCGTCGCCGCGCATCAGGCTGTCGGTGCCCCCGTCCACCAGGATGACGGTATCCACCCTCAGGTGCTCCACCAGCGCCCGGTAGGCCTCCACCAGGGGCCGCACCCCGGTCTGCTCGAAGCAATAGATCGCCGTGTCCTGGCCGCGCGTGCTGAACCATTGCGCGAGGTGCTTTTCCGGGAAGTAGTCCGAGATGGAGGCAGTGGCGGCCGTAACGCGCAGCACTGCCGGCGCCAGGCGGTGCGCCGGATCGTGAGGCAACGCCGAAAACGACAGATTGGCC
>JBGPIW010000105.1:0-7438 GCA_041485045.1 Gemmatimonadota bacterium
ATCGCCGTGAGTACGACGGTAGCCGCCGACGTGGATACCGAAGGTGCGGTGACGTTGCCCGCCAAGAAGCTCTCCGACATCGTGCGGGAGCTGCCCCAGTCACCGATCCGGTTCACGGGAGCAGGCGAACAGCGTGTGGGCATCGATTGCGGCCGCTCCCGCTTCAAACTGCTCGGTCTGCCGCGGGAGGAATTCCCCTCGTTTCCGGCTGTGAAGTTCGACAAGGCGTGGAAGGCGTCGGCCGGCGTGGTGCACAAGCTGGTGGCCCACGTGGCCTTTGCCGCTTCAACCGAAGAGAGCCGCCCGATCCTGAACGGGGTCCTGTGGGAGCTGCGCCCCGACCGGATGCGGATGGTGGCGACCAACGGGCACCGGCTCGCAAAGATGGATGTGCCCTCGAGCGGGGGCTCGACGGCCGATCTCATCGTCCCCCCCAAGGCGCTGGAGCAGATCCGCCGCTTGTTCGGTCCCGACGATGCGCTCGAGGTGGCCAAGAGCGACAATCATATCTGCTTCCGGGCTGGCGGCCGGCTGGTGTATTCCCGCCTGATCGAGGGACCGTATCCGAACTACGAGCAAGTGATTCCCCGCGAGAACGACAAATTCGCCACGGTGGACAAGTTGGCGATGAGCGCCGCTTTGCGACGCATGAGCGTAGTCGCGAGCGATCAGACGCACCGCATCCGTCTGGGTTTCTCCGGAGGCCTCGTGAAGTTTTCGGTTCAGACACCGGACCTGGGCGAGGCGCAGGACGAGCTGGCGGTGACCTACGATGGCGAGCCGTTCGAGATCGGATTCAACGCCACATACCTGCTCGAGATTCTGAAATACATGCCGACCGACGAAGTGCGTTTCACGTTCAAGGCCCCGGAGCGCGCGGCGACGATCGAGCCGGTCGGTTGGAGCGACCCGGCGAGCTACCTGGCGCTCGTCATGCCCTTGCGCCTGGTGGACTGAGGCGTCGAGTCCCGCGTGGTGTCGGGCAGGGTGTCGGGGAGCGTGTCCGGCGGCCCGCTGTCGGTTGGCACCGTGAGCGTGTCCCCGGACAGCGTATCGGGCAGAGGCGGTACGATCGGCGGTAGGAACGCCGGAACGGGGAGGCTGTCCAGCTCCTCTTCGGGCGGGATGTAGACGTCGACGCCACGGTAGCGCGCCAGGATCAGGTCGCGCCGGTGCAGCATGCGAGCCGACCGGTACGCGGGGTTGGACGACAAGGGGAACGGCAGGGTCGCGGCAAGGGCGGCAGCCTGCGCCTCGGTCAGCGCCGACGGTGGTACCCCGAAGTACTGCACGCTCGCCGCGGGAATTCCCCAGACTCCCGGCCCCAGCTCCACGACATTCAAGTACAGCTCCAGAATCCTGTCCTTCGAGAGAGCAGCCTCGAGGCGCAGCGCAGTGGCTGCTTCCTTTAATTTGCGCAACGGGTTGCGCGTGGGTGACAGATACAGGTTCTTCGCGAGCTGCTGGGAAATGGTGCTCGCCCCCCGCAACCGGTCGCGCCGGCTCCAGATCGTCCGCACCGTGGTGCCGAGGCCGGAATTCCGATCCAGGCCGAGGGCGTCGCGGATTTCCTCGAAATCGAGGCCGTGGTGCGTACGAAACCGTGAGTCTTCTCCGATGATCACCATCCGCTGCAGGATGAACGGCAGGCGGGTCAGCGCCGCCGGCTGGTAGCGCACCGACCCGTCACGCAAGCGCATCATCGCTGTCTGCGCCGGCCAGTGGCTGCGCCACCACACGGGCGGCGGCCACACGCCAACCAGCCACCCCAGGGCGGCGACCAGGAGCCCGGTTGCGACTCGCCGAACGATGGGGCGCCGTTCACTACTGGTCATGGTCAGGACACTAGCGCGCATTCCGCAGGATTCCTAGGTTCCGCCCCTTGGACGCCGCCACCCTCCAGCAGCGCCTCCAGCAAGCGCTGGGCAAGCAATTCGACGTCGGCCCCGTGCTCGGGCAGGGCGGGTTCGCCACCGTATTCCGTGCCCGAGACCGCACCCTGAACCGCGACGTCGCGGTGAAGGTGATGGACACCGCCGGCGCGCCCTCGCCGTCCCTCGCCGAGCGGTTCGTGCGGGAGGCCCAGACGATCGCCCGTCTCGAACATCCCAACATCGTGACGATCTACGAAGTGGGAGAGCCGGCCGATCTGCTGTACATCGTCATGCGTTGTGTGGACGGGCCGAGCCTGCGCCAGCTTCTGGGCAGCGCGCCCAATCATCGCCTGTCCGTCGGGGATGCGGGTCGCGTGGCCCGCCAAGTCGCCGACGCGCTCGCCCACGCGCACGCCGAAGGGGTCGTGCACCGCGATGTGAAGCCGGACAACATCCTGCTGGACAAGCGCGGGCAGGTGTTGGTGACCGATTTCGGGATCGCCAAAGCGGCGCAAGCCGCGACGGCGGCGCAGCTCACGATCGAAGGAATGATCATCGGCACTCCGCAGTACATGAGCCCCGAGCAAGCGGCCGGGGACGCGGTCGATGGCCGCTCGGACATCTACTCGCTCGGGATCGTGTTGTACCAGATGCTGTCCGGTGCGCCACCGTTCGACGGCGAATCGTCGGCGAAGATCATCGCCCAGCAGCTGACGGTCGTGCCGCCCGACATCCGCGCGCTTCGCCCGGACGTCTCGCCGGAGCTCTCCGGGGTGCTGGGACGTATGCTCGACAAGGACCCCGCCCGGCGGTTCCAGACAGCGGCCGAGGTCAGCCGAGCGCTGGTGGAGGCGCTGCCCACCGCGGCCCGCAACCGGGTGCAGCCCAGCCGCCACCGGATGCTCTCGATGGCACTGAAATGGCTGGTCGGACTGGGAGCGGCCGGGTGTCTCGCGGGAATCGCGTTCGTCGCGGGAGGGGTCGTGGTGTTCTGGTATGGATTGAGCGAGCCCGCCTGGGTGACCCGGGGGGGCGCCGTTCCCGATACGCTGCTGCGCACGCTCGCGGAGCGGCGGTTGGTGGCGTCGGACGACACAGTCCGGCTCGCCTATCGGCCCGGTGACCGGGGCGACTCCATCCTGTTCCTCGTCTCGCAGCATCGAGTCGCGGTGCTCACCCCGGGACGCGGGCGTGCGTACTCGAGAGACAGTGTCGCCTACACATTCGACCTGAACTGGACGAGCGGGCCCGGCGCGAGCTACACCCTCATTCTCCAGGGGGGGCGGCGCGACACGGTGTATCCGGAACTGTCGTTGCGTGGAGCGTGGGCCCTTGCCCAGCAGGTGAGCGCGCTACTCCCCAGCGACTCGATTCCCGGAATGACGATCCGGACCGCCCCCGGCCCCGCGGGCGTCGCTCCGGTCCGCATCACCCCTTAGCGCGCAGGGCCGCGGGTCGAGACACCGTACGCACTGAGGACGTTCTGTTCCGCACCACCGCCGGGGAACGAGCCCACGACTCCCAGCGTGTTGACGCGACCGAGCGACAGACCGAATACGAGTGCCCTCCGGCGCAGCGCCCGGTTGGTATCCAGGCGGGCCAGCAGGGAGAGCCGGCGGAAACCGGGCAACACGGCGCGGCCCTCGAAGGCATGCCCGAGCACGGCCGATGAGGTGGCTTCCGTCTGCGCGGACAGCTGCAGCCAGTCGCCCAACGGGCGAACCGTGATCGATGGCACGAATGTCGGCTCCAGCCGGACTCCGCGAACCGTCGGCTTACCGACGTCGCGCACCGCGCCGCCCACCGTCAGCTGCGGGCGCCATTCGTAGCGGATCCCGAAGTCCCAGCCCGATCCGCCGGTCGCCCCACGGTACAGGGCAACGGCGGCGCCAAACGCCAGGCCCTTCGATGACCCGCCCAATCCCAGGCGGTAGGTGTGGCCGTGGATACCGTTCGTGAAATTGTCGCGCTGGTAGCCGAAGGCGATTCCCCGCGCGTTGAACCCGGTGCTCACCTGTACCAGACGGCCGCCCGAGCCCGGACCTTGGACGGTGAGATCGAGCAGGACGGCGGCTTCCTCTCGCGCGGCGAGGCCGGCGGGATTCACCCACAGCGCCCGCACGTCCCGAGCGTCGGCCGCGGTCAGGTAGGCGGTGGCGCGGTTCGGAGCTACCTGAGCGAGGGCGGCGCCGCGCACGCCGCTCCCGAGAATGAGCGCCAGCGCAAGGCCGGCGGATCGCCTCACCGCGGCAGCACGGAAATGGTCGTGCGGGCGATCTGGCGGCGCGGGATGGAGATGCCTTGTACCGGGAGGTCGATCGTCAGCGTACTAGAGTCGCGCAGCTCACCGCCGAGGTAACGGCCGTCTCCGGCGAGGAACTGCACCCCGGTCCCGACGCCCGACCCGTCCAACGTGAACGGTGCGCCGCCTTGTTCCCCGGAGCCGTTGAACACGTAGTTCGCGGTGGTTTCGAGCCGCAGCGCACGAACCCCGTCACGGTCCTCCCAGGTCGTCGCGGACCGATGGTTCTCGGCGCGGGTGGCAATCGCGGCGCCGCCGGAGCAGTTGGCCGCATCGCTGGCGGTGGTCGAGTCCGTCCAGGACGTTTGGGGGGCCACACCGGCTGCCGGGAGTCGCGGGAAGAAGCTGCGGAACCGAGGCAACAGATTGCCGAGACTCGCGGCCGCGGCGCTCGTATCGCAGGGACCGCTGATGAACTCCCCAGTGGCGCCGAGTCGGCCGCTCACTTTGAACCCTCTCGCGGTACCCAGGTTGATCTGCGGGGGCAGCTGGGAGCCCGAGTCGACGGTGACCGAGTCCACCGTGAAGGTGGTCGGCAGCCCGGTGCTGTCCCCGGCGCTACCGATCGACGCCGTCACATAGAGCGCGTACTTCAGGTCGACCGTCGGCGGGAGGCCGGCGAAGTCCTGTTGGATGTGCACGTCCTGACGCACCAGATACTGCGTCGTCCCCGTGGCGAGTCGAAGCGTCGGGGTGTGCGCAGCTGGTGTGGCGGGCGAGGGTGCGTTGGGTGCGGCGGCCGGTGCGGGCCCGCCGCCCGGGGCCTGGTAGCCGCCGCAGGCTGCGGACAGCAGCACGATGGAGCAGAAGAACGGGCGTCGTAGCATGGCTGAATCGACTCTCCTCAAGTCAGACGATCGCTCTTGGTTCGGCCGAACACGGCCACCAATTCCGGCCCGTCGTGAGTGACGCGGAGCAGCCTCCAGCCTCGTTTCCGCATGTCCGCACGCCAGGCGATGAGTTTCTCCCAATCTTCGGTAGTGGTCCGGAAAACACGCAGGTCGGCGACCCGCTCCCATTGCGCGGGGTATGGCTTGCCGCCGGACATCAGGTGGAGACAGGTGGGGCCATAAGCCGAGTTCTGTGTGGCCGCTAGGCGGCCAGATGGTCATCTCTCTGGGATGGCTGTCGCCAGCCACCTCGTGCGGCCTACCCGCAGCTCCGACGACCCGGGCCGGGTCTCGCTGCCTATTTGGCCTTGCTCCGACTGGGGGTTACCGTGCCGCGTCCGTTACCGGCCGCGCGGTGGGCTCTTACCCCACCATTTCACCCTTACCCGAAATCCGGGCGGTATTTTTTCTGTGGCCCTGTCCGTCGCCTTACGGCGCCCAGGCGTTACCTGGCAGTCTGCCCTCTGGAGCTCGGACTTTCCTCGACGCGCCACTCCAGCCGGCACGCCGCGACCATCGGCCCCACCTTCCCCGGCCGTAAGCTAGGCGAGGCCGGGGCACGGCGGAAGGCGGCACGAGGTCAGCGGTCCTTGGTGAGGCGTCGCACGAGGCGCGCGAGGCTGTCGCTGGCGCCCGTGAGGAGCGCCTCGGCCGGGCCGAGCCAGAAACCTCCCTGGGCGCTGAAGACCGTATGTGCGAGTCGCGGCGCCGGCCCCTCGAGCACCACGGATGCATCGAGCCGAAGCACGGGGAGCACATTGACCGCACCGCCGGTGCCGAGCAGGGCGCGCGCGCGCGGATCCGGCGAAAAGACGAGGGTCGGCGTTTCGGCCGTGGACACGCCGCGCACGAGGCCGAGCGTGAACCAATCCGCCGGGGATCGGTCGAGAACCACGGCAAACAACAGGTCGCGGCGCGCCCGACGCAGGTCCGCCCGGAGGGTCGCGGCGCGTCGCAGCACCACCTGCGTCACGGCGGTGTCGTACGCCGCGAGCAGGCCTCCCTCGAGCAGGGAGTCATAGCGCGCGACGAGCGGCACGTCCTGGAGCCGCGCCGACCGTTCGCGCGTGAGCGCGGAGTCCGTGAGCAGGATGGCCAACCCGGCCTTCCACGCGTCGTCGCACAACGGTGGCGAGCCCCAGCCCTGTGTCGTCTCGTCGAAGCCGATGCCGACCGCGGGGATCAGATCACGATGCTCAGACGCGAGACGCGCGAGCACGCGAACGCCGGAGACGAGCCGGCTCCAGAGGGCGGGGTCGAGTGGGCAGGAGGCGCCTTGCGCACTGTCGGTCGGTGCGGCGAGGTCGCGGGGCAGCACGAGCGGGATCCAGCGCACGCTCGTCGCCTGCAATCGACTTGCCACCTGTTGCCATGCGGCGCGCAGTGCGTCGCGCTCCCACCGCCCGCCGGGGACCGAATCCACCAGCGGTGCCGCGTGCGCGTTGGTGACGAGGAGGTTGAATGCCCCGACGTCGAGCATCGTCGTCAACGAATCGAGCGCCGCCACTCGCGCGGCCGCGCCCTTGGCCGCCGCTAGGGCCGGGAACTCCCCTTCCAACGCGCGGACTCCCTGGCGCAGGATCCATGGCGGGACGCCGGTCGTCGGGGCGAGGGGAATCGCCGCTCGCTGCGCGAGCCGCTCGACGGTGACGCCGGACGGCGGTCGGGCCGGTGGGGACCTGGTCGGGACGGGCTGCGAGCCGCCGGTGAGCAGCAACGGAACCCGGGCGCCGGCGCTCGGGATGCGCGCCCATTCTGCAGGGCGGCGGGTGAGCCGCGCCAGGGCCAGGAGGAACTTTCGCGTGTCATCGCCGGCCGGCGGACGCGCCAGGTTGCCGTCCAGCGGGTCCGCTTCCCCGACCGCCGCCAAGGCGGACCTGGATACGACGACGACCAGGCCGGTTCCGGCGCGGCTGGCCGCCACTACAGGGATACCGCCCCGATGCCCGGCGCGGAGCCCCCCCCGCACGAATGCTCCGTCTCCGGCGCGGGCGAGCGCCTGGGCTTCGTCGTCCACCAGCAGCGCGTTGCTCGTTCCAGCGGGAAAAGCGTCGAAGCCGGTCCCACGAAGACCGGCGGTAAGTACCGGCTTGACGCGCGCCGCGGTCCGCGGCGCGCTGGCGCTGCGCACGGCGAAGTCGCCGATCGTGATCCCGGTTCCACTCCAGGCCAGCCACCGATTCATCAACCATCGGTCGAAGGCGCCGCCGCCTTCCGGGGGATAGCCGAGCACCACCACGCCGCCGCGCAGCGTCCATTCGGTGAGGATGGCGAGGTCCCCCACGTCCAGCGCGTCGGCCGACGACGTCGGCCCGCGGCCTCCGAGGACCATGAGCACGCGATAGCGTTCGAGGTCATCGCGGGTGAGATGC